>CALARE010000066.1 GCA_937888725.1 uncultured Alphaproteobacteria bacterium
GAGCGCAACCTTGCCAAGGTTGATGTCGAGGGTTCGAATCCCTTCACCCGCTCCAGTTTAAAACGGTCATTGAAATGTGACCGTTATTTTTTTTATTGGGATTTTTTAATATGAAAAAATACATACTTTATTTTGTTTTATTTACATCTCTTTTTCATGTGAATTTAGCATTTTCTTTAGATGAACATATTAATAATATTCGTATTTTTAAGAGCAAAAGAATTATGCAATTAAAATATAATGACAAGATTCTTAAAGAATATAAAATCGCTCTTGGTGGAAATCCAGTGGGGGCAAAAGAATGTGAGGGTGATGAAAAAACGCCAGAGGGGAAATATACAATTGAATATCATAATCCTAAAAGCAGTTATCATTTATCGCTTAAAATTTCTTATCCGTTAGATGAAAATATTGCACATGCAAATAAAAAAGGGTGTAACGCGGGTAGTTTTATTATGATACATGGTTTTCCAAATTGGGCACCAAATAAATTGTTTGATTTTATTCATAATCATTTTGATTGGACGGATGGTTGTATTGCTGTGACAGATGAGGAGATGGATGAAATTTATCATCTTGTTCAAGATGGCACTCCCGTCGAAATAATGCCATAATTTTTATTGTGCTGTTTTCGGTTCGAGCCTGTATCTCCTTATAAAAAAAACCACCTTGCGGTGGTCTTTTTATGGCGGAGCGTAGAATATGAAGTTCGGGCTTGTTGGAGTAGTGTATTTGTGGATGGTTTAGGGTCATGGTGAGTAGGTATTTTGGATGAGGAAGTAGAGTGGTTGAGGAAAATGTTAGGAAATATGTATTTTCTAGCGTTATCTGAACGGAGCTTGCATCGCCATTTCTTCATTTTTTAACGCAATCCCATACTTAAAATATCAGTTTACTCTAGCGTTTATTGGGATTTGAAGGTTTTATTCCCGAAGAAAAAAGCCCCATTTAATTCCCAAGCTAAATTACTTTTTCTAACATTTTTTCTGTTTATAAGTAAATTGCTTTATTCAACATTATATGCTACCATTTATCAGAGGTATAAAATGAGCGGATATTTTTTACAAAAGGCTACTATTCCTGGGGTGGGTGAACTTGAATTTCACACCAACGTAACTATTACACATGCTCGTTCAATCTTTGGTCTTGCCACATCAAAAGAATATTTCGAAAAAGTAGTATTACCTAACTTACAAGAATTTTATAAAAGTCCATTAGATGTTCGAAAAGCTCTCAATGCCTGTATTTCTCTGTACCATTTAGCAGATTGGCATTGGACTACACTACCAAGGGAAGAAAAAAATAATAAAAAGAACAATATACCATATAATGAGCCCCTCGAATCAATAGCAAACGGTTCCAAACATTTTAATACACAAAAGACTTATCAATCTGGAGAAGTTGATGGCAGTTTTACAGAGCGTTCTTTAACATTAAATTGTGGAGAAAAAACGATTATTCTTAAAAAAATGTTAGAAGACATACAAAAATACTGGGAAAGAGAATTAGGCTAATTTCTATATATCGCAACTTTATTCTTCGTGGAAAAAAGTCTCATCTCAAGATTGCTCAAACGTTTCAAATATTTCAGAATCGATTGCTTCAGCTATCTGTTCAAGGGTTTGATGAGTTTCTGACGCCTTCTCTACAAAATAAAGTAAAACCTTTCTTGTAATAGGTTCCATATAATCCCTAACAAAAACCAATAACAAAAGAGATAGATTGGGTGCTTTATCTGCATTCAAAAATGCTCTCAGCTGTTTTTCAATTTTGTTGCTAATTTCACCAGTGTGTACAATATCACATCTGATACCATATGCTAATTGAAAGAATTTTGATAAATTTTGTTTTAAACACTTAGAACCTCGAACTTTTAATCTGTAATTAAGTTCTGATGAACAATCGTTTAATAAGGTACATTCCCAAATGGTAACCAATTTTAAAATTTTATCAAAGTTATCCTTAGCATTATAATATTCCATAAAATATTGCATAGGAAGATTCACAATATCCATAACGTTATTTAATTTTTTACCAAGAGCCACAATTTGAGGAACATCATCTTGTGTAATTTTATAAATATTCCATTTTCTGTATGCAGACTCTTCTATTTGTACGATGTATTCTTTTACAGTGGAACTTTGGAAAAAACCGCTTGTGCTCATTTCCGAAGATATTGCATAATAGCGTTCAATCTGTATATGCCCAGCTTTATACAATCGAAATGTCATTATATAATTTTCTATACAATTCAATCCGGAATCAATAATGTCTTCTGCCCTATTGCTAGATACTTGATCAATAAAATGGGGTAATTTTGCTCCAGTTCTAATCAGAAAATTGGCTACAGGATACTTTTCAAAAACACCTAAATGATGTTGCAGGCTCCAATCAAGCTGCAAACTACTATATAACCAACCATATTTTTGAAATTGAGGAACATATTTATTAAAAAATTCTACTGTCGATATAATATCAAACCCATGAAATTCTTTACCCAATATTTTAGGGTCTATTGCTACATTATACACTGGAACAAATATATATGTCCCAACCTCATCTAAATTTTTCGCAATATTGCTATCTCCAGCCATTGTAACTCCTTTTATAAAAGGTATTTTAGGAAAATTTTTCGGAACAAATTATTTTTTTAAGAAGCCGTATTTATAAACATCTGCCGCAATTTTCTTGGCCAGAATAGATAATTTTTCTTTTAATTTATCATCCAATTGTTGAAACTTTTCATCACCTGATCTAGCACGTAAACGACCATTATCCGCTCGTCCTCGATGATATTCACGAATTTCATAAAGTGAAGCGTTAACGTTTAAGTCTGGATTATCATCAGATTGGTAATACGTCCATAACTCGAGTCCAGCATCTAAAACGGCTTTTGCTTCATTTGAAAAGGCCCTTTCACTTAAAAAGTCAGCCATAAAATTGGATTCAAAATCATCTGTCGCATGAACCTCTGTCGGTGTAAAAGGAATCCAATGGTTTACTCCCAATCCTGACTGCACTCTATTTTGAGCGTGAAATAGAGTATAAACTAAACAATTGTTTTGGAAATTAATGTCTTCTTTCCAACCTTCATTAGGATAATAAAACTGATCTCTATCATTTAACCAATTATGTTCTATACATTCTCTAACAGCAAAATAAATAGATGAATTTATTAAATTAATATTATTTATTTTGACATAATTAAAATGTTCCCTCCCAGGAATCGTCCCTATATATAATTGACTACTATGTTGAAAATCTGGAGATGGATTTCCCATATATCCAATAATAGATTCCTTTTCTGTATCGTATTTCTTTATCCACTTATTAATACTTTGATAATCAGTTTCCGCATAAAAAGATTTCGTTCCTATTTGTGTTCCATCGTTTTCAATAACATCGCATTCAACAGATTCAATTTGAACTTTCTCAGCCATGTCCCAAATCAAAAATCCTATAGGAAAATTTCCTTTTACATTATCAAAGGTATTGGCATGAACAACAAAACCACCTTTATATTTTGCTTTAAAAAATTTTCTAAATTGTATAAAATTTGATGAATTGATATATTTTAATTTTGAAAATTGGGCTAATTTTGCCAAAGGCATTTTATCATAAATACGTGCCATAAATTGTGCAAATAATTCATTACTTGCCTTTCCAATTTCTTTTTTATATGTATTTTCTGTCGTTCTTGCAACACCAGCTTTGTTTTTACCTGTACCAGAAACAGTACTAGCTGTTGTCGCCTCCGCATAAGGTGGATTAATATAAATAATCAGCTTTTTTTGTTTTTCAGGATTATTAATAATTTCCTTTAATTTGGAAGGTAGATCTGAAAAATTGCCAGATAAAAAATCAAATTGAAAAACATGGCTAGGCAATAAGCGTTTATTTTCTTTCATTACACGCACATCAGAATCGTCCAATGTAGAACACCAAATTCGTTCAGGATTAGATAAACCATTTTCCAAATTACCTGTCCCAGCGCAACAATCCCAAATATAATATTCTTCTTGCCAATTCTCTCCTAATACATCTGCAATATATTTTTGACTCAGTTCAACCCATTGCTGTGGTGTAAAAAAGGCTCCTTTAATTTCTCGAATTCCACTGGGAACCAGTAAATCTTGTCTCTCCAGCATGTATTTGTGATATTCTTTTTTAGGTGGTCGTTCATACGCTTTCCAAAATTTTTGATGAGCTATACCACCATCCTTAAATCTGATTTTATTGAATAAATCGTTATTTAGTTGAACTTCATAATTGTCACCATTTAACAAAATTTTTAACTTTTGTGAGATAGTTTTATTATTTACCGATAATAAATCAGCCAAATAAAAATCTCGTGGCATAATCCCTTGCTTTAATATATCATCAGGAATAGAAATAGACGGGAGAACTTCACGACTCCAACGATCAAATACCTGAACAAAATTGTTTTTAGTTATTTGTAAAAAACCTTCTATCTTAGCAAAACCAAATAAATCACTAGATACGAAGTTTTTCTTAATCAATTCCTGGATAGCATTTTTATCTTCATGCCAGTTAAAAGTCAATTCTTTTCCATCCAGGATACGTTTTACTTTAGCAATAGTTTTTGAAGACACTGAGCTTGGGCGTTCATTCCAGTTAAAATCATTCGTTGTCAACACTTCCTGAGCATAATGGAACTCAATAAATGTTATATCCTTTGCATCAAAACAACCTATAAATGGAGGAGGAAATTCTGCATTATCAATACGAGGTTTTATTGTTAAAAGAAGTTGAGCAATCATTGCCCATTTATCGTAAATTCCTTTTTTTGATTCTGCCCAAAACAAATAGCTTCCATCATTATTCAAAACAGCAAAATCTACCTTGTTCTTTTCAATACTATAATGTGCTTTTGGAAAGTACAGATTTGTAATTTCCGTTTTGATATCTTCTTCACTGAGTTGATTAATGCTTTTAGTGACCATTTTCACTCCTTATGTCACTATTTTATACTAAAAGGATAGTATTTTGCAAGAGATTTATTCTTAATCTTTTTTGGGATAAAGGCTGGGAAAGGTAGAGGATTTGAACTCGTGTAAGTTATTGATAAACAAAGGATTTTAAATTTATTAGTTCGAGCTGATTGGTTTTTGATGCGTTTTTGGAAATTTGAGTTCGAACCCGTATAAGCACTTGTTTTTAAAAGAAAAAAGAGCCTAAAAAGGCTCTTTGTACTCTATGGCGGAGAGTACAGGACTCGAACCTGTGCATCATTTTCATGATGACGGATTAGCAATCCGCTGCATTACCACTCTGCCAACTCTCCAAAGTGATGAGGTATCATAGCAATCTTTCTTTGACTTGTCAACAAAATTTTAAAATAAGCTTAAAATCTTTTAATCTTTGTGGTAAGGATGCCCATCTAAAATTGTTTTTGCACGATAAATTTGTTCTGCCAATACAACTCTTGCCAGCATATGCGGTAAAGTCATTCTACCAAATGAAAGTTTATAATCTGCTTTTTGGCGGAGTATCTCAGAATGTCCATTTGCACCACCAATTAGGAAAGTAATATTTTGAATACCATCATCTATCCATTTTCCTAAAATCTCTGCAAATTCTCTTGAAGATGGTGTTTTGCCACGTTCATCTAGGGCAATTATTTTTCCCCCTTGCGGTATTCCAGATAATAAAAGGGCTGATTCTGCCTCTTTTAATTGTTCACCTGTTAAAGATTTTTTTTCTTCAAACTCTTTAATTATTACTGTCCATTTTGTTTTTTTGATATAATCTTGAATAAGCGAATCTTCAGGAGTATTTTTTTTTAGTTTTCCAATGGCTGCTATTGTTATTTGCATATTTCAGCTCTTTTTTTATATTTGTTGGGGATTAAATCAGTAATAGGGACGACTTCATACCCTTTTTTATTTTCAGCAGGCATAATAACCTCAGCCTCAGGACCATAATCAGCAATATATTCTCGGCATCTTCCACAAGGTGAGATAACATATCCATCTTTATCTCTAACCGCAACAATCATCTTGATTTTCATATCTTTTTCAGCCGTTGCAGCATGTCCAATTGTTATAATTTCAGCACATGTTGCAAGTGAGGGTTGATTTGTTCCTAAGTGTAATGCGGAATATACGTTCCCCGATTCAGTTAAAAGGGCTGCTGCAACCACAAAATGATGCCCTTCCTTCATGTAGCGTTTTTTTAATAGTTTTTGAGCTGTTTTTATAAGTGAATCAGGGGTTACTTTCTTTTTTAACATATTATTCTCCTGCAATTGCTTCAATCATAATATCTAACGATTCTCTCTCAGAGGGTTTATAATTGATGACTTCTTGTTTCGAGCTATCCTTTTTTTGTTCAATTGGTTTAAGTTTAGATGTTTTTTTAACCTCTTTCACTAAATGTTCAATTGCTTTTTTATCAGTATTTTTGGGTTGTGTTTTTCGTTTTAAGTCAGTTCCGATTTTTGGTTCATTTTTATTGGAAGCCTTTTTGTTAACATTTAAATCTGATAATACGTTTTCTGGAACAAAGTATTTTAGCAAGTCAACAGTTTTTTGAATATAAGACATTGAAAAATTATTTTTTTTCATTTCATTTATTTGGTTTTCAGATAAGACCATTGAACCGCCAACATATAAAAGTGATAGTAATAAAGCTGCTCTCAGTATGCCGAAAAATAAACCAAGGATTCTATCTAATCCACTTAACGAACTGTTTCTTAAGCGTTTTGTTATTTGAGCGTTGACAATTGTCATAATAACCAAAACAATTAAAGCAATAATGCCTCCACCAATAACACCAGCAAGAACTTTGTTATCAAAAAAGCTAGATAAGATATTTTGCATTGGTCCGAAACTATACAATGCGGCAAAGCCAGCCAATATCCAAGATGAAATGCACAATAATTCACATACTAAACCGCGATAGAGTGCAAATAAAATTGATAATGTTAAGATAATCAAAACAATAATATCAATAAGCCCTATAACCATAAAATCTCCTTTTTATCCTTGAAATGACTCAATTAAAGTCTTTAGGTGTCCAATTTCTGTTATTTTTATATCTGTTGATTTTGTTTTTTGTTTTCTTTCTGGTGGAATAAGTGCTTTTTCAAAACCAAGTTTAGATGCTTCTTTTAATCGTAAATCTGGTTGGGGTACATTGCGAATTTCTCCTGATAAGCCGATTTCTCCAAAAATAACCATATCGGCAGGCATTGGTTTTTGGACTAATGCAGAAACAATGGCACTAGCAACTGCTAGATCACATGCGGGTTCTGTAATTCTTAATCCACCTGCAACATTTAAAAAGACATCTTTATTCGCAAGAGATACGCCACATCTGGCTTCTAAAACAGCTAAAATCATAAGAAGTCGGTTGTTGTCCCAGCCAACAACTGCCCGTCTAGGAGAAGTCCCTCCTTGAGGTGCAACAAGTGCTTGGATTTCAACCAATAAAGGGCGTGATCCTTCGATACCAGCAAAAACACAGCTCCCCGCAATATTGCCCCGTCGTTCAGCCAAAAATAGTGCTGATGGATTAGGAACTTCTGAAAGACCAGATTCACGCATTTCAAAAACGCCAATTTCATCGGTTGCTCCAAACCTGTTTTTAACAGAGCGTAATATTCTAAAATGATGTCCTCTATCGCCTTCAAAATAAAGAACTGTATCAACCATATGTTCTAAAACACGAGGTCCTGCTAAGGTTCCTTCTTTTGTAACGTGTCCGACTAAAAATAAGACAAAGTTTTTGCGTTTTGCAAGGCGAATTAATTCATGCCCCGCTGCTCGGACCTGTCCAACAGTCCCTGGTGCAGAATCAAGCGTATCTGTATACATTGTTTGAATGGAATCAATGACAACAACATCTGGAGCTTCATCTGTGTCTAATGATGCGACAATATCACGAACATTAATACTACTTGCCAATTCAACGGGTGCTTTTGATAATCCCAATCGCATAGCACGCAACCGAACTTGATCAGTTGATTCCTCGCCTGAGATATATACACATTTTGTTGGAATCCCTTGCTTATTAACGCCCTGAGATAAATTTGCAACCGTTTGTAAGAGGAGTGTTGATTTTCCAATTCCGGGATCACCGCCTACTAAAATTACTGAACCAGGAACAAGCCCAGAACCACAAACCCTGTCTAATTCTTGAATATTTGATTTTAACCTAAAAACAATTTCAGGAGCCCCACTTAAATCTGAAAAAACAAGTTTTTTCCCACCTAAACCACCCGTTGATGTTTTAATTTCTTTTTGTGGAAGCGGTTCTTCTGTAATCGTATTCCATTCACCACAGGCATCACATTTTCCTGACCACCTTGGATGGATTGAGCCACAATTTTGACAAACAAATTGAGTTGATTTTTTTGCCATTATTTTTTTTCTTTCCCCTCAATACGAATAGGACCTTGTGAGCTACCAGCAACAAATTGGCGAACGTATGGATTATCGGTTTTATCAAGTTCTTTAACGGTGCCTGTCCAGATGATTTTTCCCTCATACAGCATTGCAATTCTATCTGCAATTTGGCGGGCTGAATTCATATCATGTGTAATTGTTAAAGCAGTGGCACCCAATGTTTTAACGCAAGAAATAATTAATTCATTAATCACATCAGACATAATTGGGTCAAGGCCTGTGGTTGGCTCGTCAAAAAAAATGATATTGGGATCGTTTGCAATAGCTCTTGCTAAACCGACACGTTTTTTCATCCCTCCTGATAAATCAGCGGGATATACATCAGCCACAGCTTTGGGTAAGCCGACTTGTGCCAATTTTTTAATGGCTATTTTTTTTGCTTGTATAGGATTAATTTTTTTATTTTGTGTAAGAGAAAATGAGACATTTTCCCAAACGTTTAAACTGTCAAACAAGGCACCACTTTGAAACAACATACCAATTTGAGAACGTAATGCGTCTTGTTCGGTATGGGGTGATGTATCTAATCTTTTTCCATCAATTTCAATGTGTCCCTTATCTGGGGTTAATAATCCTAAAATACATTTAAGTGTAACAGATTTACCCGTTCCCGAGCCACCAATAATAACAAGCGATTCCCCTTTTTTAATTTCTAAATCAACGCCAGATAAAACTTTTTTATTGCCAAAAGATTTATGGACATTAACTAATTTAATTTTTGGCATTTCTTTTGATTTATTCATTTTTGTAACCTCAAACCGCAAAAAAGACTTCTGTCAAAATATAATTGAAAATCAAAATTAAAATGCTAGATGAAACAACAGCATTTGTTGTTGCTTGACCAACACCTTGAGCTCCACCTTTGGAGTGAAATCCATTATAACAGCCTAATAATGTGATGATGAAACCAAACACAGCTGCTTTTGTTAAGCCAGAAATAACATCCATTGGCTTTAAATATTCCCAAGTGCTAATTAAATATGTTGTTGCATTAAAATCTAGTTTTGAAACACCAATCATATAGCCGCCACAAATTCCTATGATGTCGCCCAATAAAACAAGAACAGGTAACATAACAAATCCAGCAATAACCCGTGGAACAATCAAATATTTAATGGGGTTAGTAGATAAAGTTGAAAGGGCGTCAATTTGTTCTGTTACTCGCATGGTGCCGATTTCAGCTGCCATTGCAGCACCGATACGACCTGCAACCATAAGGCCTGCCATAACTGGTGCTAGTTCTCTTGTTACCGCAACTAAAACAACAAGTGAGACAGCCCCTTCTGCAGAGAATTGAGAAAAACCACTATATGTTTGTAATGCAATAACCATCCCTGAAAAAAGAGTCGTGAGAGCTACAACAGGTAGTGAATAAAAACCTATTTCAATTAACTGACGGAACAACGCTTTCCAATAAATAGGGGGTGTACAACAATGATAAATTGTTTCAACCGCAAAGATGCCTAATGCTCCCGTACTTTTAAAAAAGGCAAGAACGACACGTCCTAGCTTGTTAATAAACTGTAAAAAAGAATCTAAAAAAGAGGGTGTTTTCAAAAAAATATTTTTCATAAATCAAAGCCTTTTTTATATAATTTATAATTCACTATAGCTGTGACACATTAAAAAATCAAGCATTATCTTATGGGCTTTTTTTATTATTCACCAATAAATATGGTTGATTGCATTTTATAAAATTGATAATAAGTTTTTTTGTTTTTCATTAAATCTGAATGTGTACCGTTTTCAGTTATTTGTCCATTTTCAAGCACGATTATTTGATCCATTTTTTTTAGGGTTGATAATCTATGTGCTATTGCTATAACTGTTTTGTCTTTCATTAAATATTCAAGCGATTTTTGTATGTGTGTTTCAGATTCGCTATCTAATGCGGAAGTTGCTTCATCCAAAATTAAAATAGGTGCGTCTTTTAAAATTGCTCTTGCAATAGCAATACGTTGGCGTTCACCGCCAGATAACATAACACCTCTATCTCCAACTTTTGAATCGTATCCTTTGGGCAATTGCATAATAAAATCATGACAATAGGCTTTTTTTGCGGCATCAATGAGTTCTTCTTCTGTCGCATTGGGGCGTGCATAAAGAATGTTTTCTCGGATAGTTCGGTTAAGTAAACTCGGCTCTTGTGGAATATAGGCTATTGCTTGATGTAAGGACTTAAGGCTTACTTTTTGAATCGATTGTCCATCAATAAAAATGGAACCTTTTTGAATATCGTACATTCTATTAATAAGCTTAATTAAAGATGATTTTCCTGATCCTGAATATCCAACAAGGCCTAATCTTGTTTTTGGTTTGATGGTTAATGAAAAATTTTTAAAAATGGTCTTATCAGAGGAATATCCAAAATTTATGTTATCTATCAAAATTTCCCCTTTTTTTACATTAAGGTTAAGTTTACTCTTATCTAAAAGAGTGATCGGTTTATAAATTAAATCAAGAGCCTCTTGCATCGTTGCTGCACTAGATAAAAAGTGGGTGATATCCATAGATAAGTTTCCAGTTTGGTATGAAACGGTAATAATTAAACTTTGGATAAAAATGTAATTTGCAAAAGAAATAAAATCATAATACCAATAAACAAGGGGGATAATACAAAGTACAAATTGAAAAATATTTCTTCCTGTTCCTTGTTTTAGACCTATCCATCTTGTTTTTTTTAAAGCGGTTCGTTGGGCTTTTGCTGTTTTGTTTAATTGGTGAAAAAGATATTTTTTTTCATGTGAGAAACGTGCAAAATTTTTAACTGTATCTGCATTTGATATGCTATCAACAACAGTTGCAATGGAAAGAGATTGTTCCTGTGCATATTTTTTATTAAAAGGCATAACTTCTTTTGATGAATGCCATATCCAGATATAGAATAACACGAGTAACGTTGTTAAAATAATACTGAGAGAGAAACTAACAAATAAAATACTAATAACCACAGTTAAAACGGTTAAAAATGGTTGGTATAATGACCAAAAAGAGGTGTAATAAATATCTTCAAAACTATACACAATATTTTTTACTTTACTTGAAATATTGCCAGACATTTCTTGTTCAAAAAATGAGGGTGCGTGTTTGTGAATATGTAAAAACAAATCTTTAGTTATTTTGCCACGAAGATAAGGAATATATTTTTTATCAATTAAAAAGGGGACTTCTATAAAGGTGGAACGTGCAATTGCTAGAATGGTTGAGATAATAATTAAAATAATCGCAATGTTTAGAATTGAAAATTTGTTTATGCTGTTTAATGAAATGAGTTCAACCAATCTTGAGCCAAAGTAAGCACTTAATCGACCGCAAGTGTCAGCAAAAATAATCCAAATTGTTCCAAGTACAAATGGGTATTTTATTAAATAAAAATAAGATTTATAAAATTGAAAAACACTCATTTTTTCCTCTTTATATTGCGGATTTGTAGATTGTAAAAGTTTGCATAAACACCTTTTGTTTCCAATAATTCTTTATGTGTACCCTGTTCGATAATTTTACCCTTTTGTAAAACAATTAGTTTATCCATTTCTTTTAGCGTGGATAATCGGTGAGCGATTGCAATAACGGTCTTATTTTTCATAATTGATTTTAGAGCACGCTGAATATATAATTCCGATTCGCTATCTAATGCGGAAGTTGCTTCATCTAAAATCAAAATAGGTGCATCTTTTAAAATTGCTCTTGCAATAGCAATACGTTGTCGTTCACCACCAGAAAGTATAATTCCACGTTCTCCTACATTTGTATGGTAGGCTTTGGGCAAACGCATAATCATGTCATGAATATAAGCTTTTTTGGCTGCTTGAATCACATCTTCATCTGTTGCATGAGGATTTCCATAGCGAATATTTTCTAAGATACTACGATTAAAAAGAGCAGGGTTTTGATCTACAATTGAAATGTTTTTTCTTAAAGAGTTTTGCGTGACTAAAGAAATATCTTGGTTGTCAATTAGAATGTTGCCTTTTTGAATATCATAATAACGAAGGAGTAATTTGATTAGTGAGGATTTCCCAGAACCAGATGAGCCAACTAATCCTATTTTTACTTTTTCTGGTATCATGAGATTGAAATTTTTAAATAATGTTTTTTTATCAGTTGGTTGATATTTAAAGGATATATTTTTAAATTGAATGACAGGTTTTTTTATGAGGAGTTTGGTTGCATTGGGTGTGTCTGTTACTTGTAGTGGTCGATAGATAAAATTTAATCCATCTTGGATACCGCCAAGGGCTCGACAAAATCGGGAAACTGGACCTGTTATATTCATTCCAAACATTGTTAAATATGTGATAAGAGTTTCTGCCAAAACAAAATCTGCAACGGTTATTTTATCATATAGCCAATAATAAAGCGGTATTAATAAAAAGACCATTCTTATTAAAGCACATATGATTCCCTGTGTGGTATGAACATAAAAATCAATATGATATACGTTTCGCTCTAAATAAATCCAGTTTTTAATATGAGAGAAAAAATTTCTTTTTTCAAAATGTATGTTTCCATCATTTTTAATGATATTATAATTAAACAAGGTATCAACCAAAATACCATTTATTTCACTTTCTTTGTCATGCACATCTTTTGATGCTTTGACAAGTTTATTTGATGTTATATACAAAAGAAAAACATAGAAGATTGAAAAAAATATAAGAGAAATTCCGAGTGTTATATGTATTTGGGATAAAAAATAACATCCAATCGCTAAACGAAAAAAAGAGAGCAGGGGTGAAAAAAATTGTTGTTTCAGATGAAAAACTGCATGAACGGTTTGATTGATTTTTCCAGCAACACGACCCGCCATTTCTTCTGTAAAAAATTGTACTGATTGCTGGTGTGCTTGAGTGAACAAGTCTTTTAGAATTTTAGCTTGTATTTTGGGATAATATGTTGCATCAAACCAATAATGAATATTATGAATTACTGTCCTTAATTGGATGAAAATGCCAAACATCAACGCATAAAAAATAGCAGATTTAAACAATTCATCCTTTGAACCTGTATCGCTTAAAACGCCAGCGATGCGTGATGCAAAATAAAAACCAGTTTGTCTGGCACCTTCACCAAAACCAATACATAAAAACGCACCAACAATCCAAAATTTAGCTTTCGACAAATACCGCCATAAAAAAGACCTAACGTGCATATGAGAACTCTCTATTTGTTAATTACAAACGAGCTGGTTTTTACATAGCTGTTTCCCGTTGTGTCATTAATAATTTTTGTTGTGCTGATGTTAAACTCATAGGTACATCAAATAATGTTACAGGAGAGCCGTTTGTTTTTGTATATGATTTTAAGAAAATCTCTGGCTTTATTGCTGATATTTTTCCATCGGTTCCTTTAACAACAACACAGCCATTTCCGAATGTTTGTTTTGAAAATGATTGATCATCAAAAGAAACTATTCCAGAAAAACGAATGGCTAAAACATTGTTTGTTTCTTGATATTTATGAAACCCTAAATGTTCAACACCAGAATCCCAGACCTCAATCATATTCATTTTTGTTGAAACAAAATTTTTGTCAGCTTGAAAGATGTCTTTTAATCCAAGTGCATGTGTGAATTTTAAAAAAAGTTTTACTTTATCTTTATCTAATTTTTCAGGTTGATTATTTGAAAGTTGCATGACTTTTTTTAAAAGCGTTTTGCTTTGAGTTGGTGAAACACCATTTATAACAATAACGCCCTCACCATCTGTGCGTACCATTTGCCAAGATTTATCTTTTGCATTTAAAAAAACAAGACCCTTATTATCAGTTGATTTTGACTGTTTTGTTTGGGGGATGTCTGTTAAAGTGGCATCATCTTCAAACATAGGAATGGGTAATGTAAAGCATTGTGTTGCAGGAATAACAGGTAACGCGTTTTGAAAATTTAAATCAGTTTTGCTTAATATTGCCATTTAACCTCCATTTAATTTTCGTTTAGTTAAACATCTTTTTTTAAAAAAAGCAAGACAAAAAAACGGCTCTTTTTACGAACCGATTTTTTTGTTGTTAATGTGTTGTTTTTATTATTTTTTATTTGTTTTGATTTTTTTATGAAAAGCTTCAAAAGTGTTTTGGACAAGTACATATAAAAGTGGAATAATAAACAATCCAAAGATTGTACCAATAAGCATTCCCCAAAAAACAGGAACACCAATTGCTCTCCTACTTGCTGCAGCTGCACCCGTTGCAATAACCATTGGCCAAACACCTAAAATAAATGAAAACGCAGTCATTAAAACAGCTCTAAACCGTTCACGCAAACCTTTTAATGCTGCATTGACAATTGTTGCTCCTTTAGCACGTTCTTCTTTTGCAAATTCAACAATTAAAATAGCGTTTTTACTTGCTAAACCAATCAATAAAACAAGACCTAACTGGGCATAAATACTCAGAGGCATATCTGTGAAAAACAATCCTAGCATTGCCCCATTAATTGCAACAATTAATGAAAGCAAAACAGAAATAGGAACAATAAAGCTTTCATATTGAGCAACCAAGAAAAGATATGCAAAAATGATTGCTAATGCGAGGAGATAACCGATTTTACCGCTGGCATTTTTTTCTTGATAACTCATTCCTGACCATTCAATGCCATATCCTTTGGGTAGTTGAGAAATTAAATTTTCAACTTCTGCCATTGCTTGTCCTGTACTTGAACCTGGTTTTTGAACAGCTTTAATAGAGGCAGAAGGGTATTGATTATACCTTTCAACAACTCGTGGTGCCAGCATTTTACTTAAACTTACAAGGCCACGCATTGGAACTGGTTCTCCATTTTCATTCATTACATATAGTTGATTAATACTTTCGATATCTTTACGATACATCCAATCAGATTGAAGCATAACTTTATTTACTTGTGTGCCAAGATTAATATCGTTAACGTATGCAGAGCCAAGGTAACTTTCTAAAGTTGAAAAAATATTTCCAACAGGAACTTTCATACTTTCGGCTTTAACCCTGTCGATATCTAAAAAGATATTTGGTGTTTTTGCATTGAAAGTAGAATATGCATAAGCAACAGAAGGCAATCGATTTATTTTAGCTAAAAATCCTTGCATGGCGGCGTCTAATTTGTGGTAGTCCATTGTTTGTTTTGATTGCAAACGGATATCCATTCCACCAGCCGTCCCCAATCCTGGAATAGCTGGCATTTCAAAAAATTGAAATTCTGCCTCTGGGAAGATGCTTGTTTTTGCTCTCAATCGATTTAAAATAGCGGTTGAGTATTCTGATGATTCTTGTCGTTCATTCCATGGTTTTAAAACAATAAATGCCATGGCAACATTTTCACCCCGTCCAGAGAGTAAGCTGAATCCCACAATACTTGAAATCCCATCAACACTTTTTTCACTTGCGATAATTTCGTTTACTTTATCCACAAGAGCGTGCGTTCTTTTTTTTGAAGCACCTTCTGGAAGTTGTAAGCTCATAGCAATAACACCTTGGTCTTCATTGGGGATAAATGATGTTTTTGCTGTTGAAAATAACAAATAAGAAAGTGCAATAAGTAAGCAAAAAATAGTGATAATGACAGATATTTTTTTTGCAATAAGAGATACGCACATTGCATAAAAACGAATAATTTTTGCAATTTTTTTATTCACATTTGCAAAAAAACCTTTTTTTCTAGGTTTGATTTTTTTGAGTAACAAAGAGCATAATGCTGGTGAAAGTGTTAATGCATTTAACAATGAAAATAAAATCGCAACGGTAATTGTGACTGAAAATTGTTTATAAATTTGACCAACAATCCCATCTAAAAATCCAACAGGTACAAAAATGGCAAGTAGCACAAAACTCATTGCAACTAATGCACCAGAAATTTCACTCATCGCTTTCCAAGTGGCTTCTTTTGCTGTCATTGCTGAGTGCTGCATTAAGTGAACAACACGTTCCACAACCACAATCGCATCGTCAACAACTAATCCAATTGCAAGTAGTAGTGCAAAAAGTGTAAACATATTAATGCTGTAACCTAATGCTAGAATAACGGCAAAAGTACCTAAAATAGATACAGGGATGGTAAGTGATGGTATAAGTGTTGAATAAAAATCTTGTAAAAAGAAATAGCAAACAGCAATAACCAAAATAAGAGTAAACAATAATGTGAAAACAACTTCTTCAATGGATGCATCAATATATTTTGTTGAGTCGTAACCCAATTTATATTCTAATCCGTCAGGAAATGATTTTGATAATTCCTCTAACGTTGTTTTTAATCCTTCCATTGTTTCTAATGCATTGGCACCTGATGAAAGAGCTGCCGCTAATGTAATAGATGGCTGACCATTATAAAGACCTGAAATGGCGTAAGTTTCTTGACCAACCTCAATTCGAGCAATATCACGCAAACGGACAACGCCACCTTGTTCTGCTGTTCTGACAATAATATGATTAAATTCTTCTGCGGTTTTCAATCTGCCTTGAGTTTGTAAGGTGTAAACCATTGGGTTTGATGAATCTGTTGGAGAAGCACCCACTTTACCAAGAGATGGTTGGTAGTTTTGTGCGGATATGGCTTGGTAGACATCTTGAGCTGTTAATTTTAAAGCTGCCATTTTGTCCGAATTAAGCCAGACTCGCATACTCAATTTTGAACCATAAACAGTTAAGTTTCCTACACCTGGAACTTTTGAAAGGGTACGTTCTATATTGTTATAAATATAGTCTGCAATATCTTGTTGACTCATTTTACCATCTTTAGACATAAAGACAATAAAGCCTAAAATATTAGATGATTCTCTTTTAACAGAAAGTCCTTGTCTTGTAACTTCTTGAGGTAATTTTGATGTTGCTTGTTGGATTCTGTTTTGAACTTTAACTTGAGCAATATCGGGGTCAATGCCTGTTTTAAATGTAACTTTTAAGTTATATGTTCCATCTTCAGATGTTGAATTCATATAAAGCATATCTTCAACACCATTAATTTCATCTTCCAATGGGACACCAACAGTTTTTGCAATTACATCAGCACTTGCTCCAGGATAGTTTGCTCGGACAGAAATTTCTGGTGGAGTTACTTCTGGATAAAGTGCAATAGGTAGTTTAAATAATGAAATGGCTCCAATTAAAACAATAACAATTGATATAACAAAAGAAAACCGAGGTCTTTGAATAAAAAATCCCGCAAACATTTTATCCTCCGTTTTTTTATTTTTCTTCTATTACAATGGTCGAATTGACCTTAATCCCACTGCTTACTTTTTGTAATCCTTGGATAATTACGTTATCAGTTGGATTTAAACCTGATAAAACAACTTGTTTATCTTCAAAAACATCACCTAAGGTTACATATTTTTGATGTACAATATTGTTTTTATCTACAACCATAACGTAGGTTCCGTGCACATCAGCACTGAGTGCAACTTGGGGCACAAGCAACGAATTAACACCCATGTTAAATCGAACATAGATATCAACATAGTTACCAGGAACAAGCATGTTATCAGAATTTTCAATATCGACATAAATAGGAATGGTAGCTGTTTGGCTGTTAATTTCATTTCCTGAAAAAAATTTTTTTGCATCAACAGTTTTGATTGCACCATTAGGCATTACAATGTCAACATAAATATCTTTACTGGTATTTATTTTTTCTAAAAAATGAAAGCGTTCTTTATCTGTTACAGAAAATGCAATACGAATAGGATTCATTTGCACGATACGAGCAAGTTTTTGCGTGTTGGGACTAACTAAATTCCCCTTTGTTACCAACGCTTTTCCGATATGTCCAGAGATTGGTGATTTAATTTCTGAGTGTTCTAAATCTAATTTAGCTCTATCTAAATCAGCCTCTGCTTGGGCTAAAGCACTTTTTGCAGCATCAAATTGTTTGTCAGTTACATCACCGCTTTTGTGTAATTTTTCCATACGCTCAAATTCTTTTTGTGATTGCCAAAGTCTAGCTTCTGCCGCTTTTAAATCAGCTTTGTATTTGCGTTGTTCAATAACAAAAATTTTATCACCTTCATTTACATAAGCACCATCTTTAAAAAGTATTTCTTCTAAATAACCCGAAACTTGAGGGATGATATCAACACTGTTGACAGCTTCAATTTGAGCAATATATTTCTTTTGTTTTGTGACATTTTTTTCTTGTAGGGATTGGATAAGAACATGAGGTGTACCTTGAATATTTCCTCCTGATTGCATTGGCATCATTCGTCCATGTAGATACCAACCCAAGGCACAAAAAATACAACCATATGCAACTTTAGATAAAATTTTTGAACTTTTAATTTTTTTTACTTTCATAAAACACCCTTTTATTATTAAAAAATATGAAATAAAATATACTAAAAGTTAAAATTTTTCAAGATTAAAAAAGAAAGTGTCACTCTTTTAATGGTTTTTTAAAATGAGTTGGTAGTTGAATAATTGAGTGGCAAATGGCTCCAGATGGTAGTTTTGTACTAACAACCATTAAAGTATCTTCAGTTGTTAACCCTAAATCTGATGATAAAGTTTTAATGTTTGTGTGATATATTAAGCTTTTGTTTCCAACTTCTGACATGTAGGCTGGGTGCCATTTTTTTATCCAGCGGGAAACAGATTGAGTTGTTACTCCGACGATAGGTGCAACCTGTCGCATGGATAAGCCTGAAAGATAGAGTGTATGTGCTATCAGTTTGATAAAAATGGATTTTCCTGCTGGTGCGTTTTTTGTAAATTGATAACCACATTTTTTGCAATGATAACGTTGATGGCCAAAAACAAAACCATTTTTGACAAAAGAAGGACTTCCACATTTTAAGCATTTTATTTTTAATTTATCCATATTGTGAATAATGTATCATTAAAAAAGTTACATTTCAATATTTAATTTATATAGTTTCATTTTTGCAAATAGGTATAAAGGTACTTGACACCTAACTTTTTTGTATATAAAAAATAAAAACAAACACTTATTTTAAACAAAAGGATTTTTTTATGATACGTCTTTTATCCATATTTTTTTGTGCTGTTGCGTTTGTGACAACATCTGTTCAAGCAACCGAAGTTTCAATGCCTACGTCTATAAAAAAAGAAATCGACATTACGACTCTTTCCAAAGAAATTCAAAAAATTGAAAAGGAAATATCAGTAAAATCTCCTTCAAAAAATGAATCTGTCTTGCTTGTGAGGCAATTGAATGAATTTTATACTGATGCACAAAACAAGCGAACACTTGAGCAAGGAAAATTAGATGAATTACAAAAGAAAATCACTGCTCTTGGGACGTTAGAGGAGGGCGATAAAGAATCAAAAGAAATAGCAAAGCAACGGGCTCAATTTTTAAAAGAAACAGAAACCGTTAAGACACAAATTTCAAAAATAGATTTAGCTCTTACGCAAATTGACGCTCTTAGTCAAAAGGTTGCAAATTTAAGAACTCAGGGACTTCTTGAAACATTAATGGTAAAGCGTAATTCTATTTTAAATATCAAGGAACTTGGTGTAACATTGATGAGTTTTGTGTTGTTCATATATCACTTGTTGCAATATCCGCTTAGTTGGTTTCAAGAGCAATCATTGGCGGTAAAGCAAACAACTTTAAATAGTTTGTTTTCACTTCTATTTTGGTCATTTTCAGCACTTGTTTTAGCTGTTTTAATTAATATTTTTGTGCGTAAAAAATTAGGTTATGACCAACCAATTGAAAAGCCAAACTATTCACAGAAAGTTCAAGCAGGTTTTTTCATGATACTTGCTAGAGCCATTATTCCTGCGGCCATACCAGTTGCTTTTTTAGCATGGAGAAGTCAGAATCCTGATTTTTTAACGGGACAATTTGGAACGCTTGTTGATATTTTTGCCCATTACTTAATTTATTTATTTTTGTTTACAGGAACATCAAGTGTCTTGTTTACACCTAAAAAAACAGCATGGCGGTTGATTGAAGTGAGTGATGAAAGAGCTCAAAAAATCACCAAAACACTTATCTATTCAATTATTATTTTGTGTTTCTTTTCATTTTTGCATGTGGCGGCACAACGCCTTGGTGTTGGGGAAGAAACGGTTTATGCCATTAAGATGCTTAATAACTGCATAAAAGCTATTGCAATTATGTTTTTGGCACATGGTTTGCTCTATAATAACACCACACTTACGGAAGAAGAATTAAATAATTCAGAAGAAGTACAAGGTTTAACGTTTTCTTCAAGGTTAAGTATATTAATTATTCTTGCATCATTTGTGGTTTTGGTGTTTTCACTTATTGGATATGTTAAATTAGCAGAATATATTTATAACCGCTTTTTTGTAAGTGTTGGTTTTATTGGTATAGGATATATCTTTCAAAAATTTATTTTTGTTCTTTTTCACCAATTAATGAATAAAAAATTTTGGGGTAAAAATTTAAGATTAACAAAGCAGAAAATTGTCCGTATTGAATTTTTGTTTAATCTGCTTACGGTTCCTGTTATTGGTGCTTTTATTATTTTGTGCATCTTAGGTGTTTGGGGCGTTTCGGTTGACATTATGATTCAAAATCTAAAAAAAATACTCACAGGTTTTGATATTGGTGGTATGCACGTTTCTTTAACGTCTATTTTTATGGGAATTGTGGCATTTTTCATCACAAACGCTATTTTTAGAACAATTAAAAATAGTTTAGCTGAGGGAAAATTATCACAAGCTTTTGATCTTGATATTGGTGTTAGAACATCAATCGCTGCATTGGTTGGTTTCATTGGAACCATTTTAGCATTCATTGTTGCTTTAAGTGTGATGGGTGGCAGTTTAAAAGGCTTGGCAATTGCAGCAGGTGCCTTATCATTGGGGGCAGGGCTTGGGTTACAAAATGTGGTGAATAATTTTGTGTCTGGGATTATTTTACTTTTCGAAAGGCCATTTAAAATTGGGGACTGGATTTTGGTTGATCAATATGAGGGAATTGTTAAGCAAATTAATATGCGTTCAACACAAATTGAAACATTTAATAAATCAAATGTAATTATTCCAAATGCAACCCTTCTGTCAAATAGCTTGATTAATATGACGTATAAAAATAAACAATCACGGGTTGATATTCCCGTTGGCGTTGATTATGATAGCGATATTGAGCTTGTTAAATCAACATTATTAGAATGTGCAAAAGAGGCAAAGGGCATTTTACAAGTACCAGCACCCTATGTAGCTTTTATGGAATTAGCAGATAATAGTTTGAATTTTAGATTGAGTTTTTATATTTCTGATGTGAATAATCGACTTTCAACACAGACAGCTGTTTATACGCTTATTGTAGAAAGGTTTAGAGAACGAAATATTAACATACCATTTCCTCAACGTGTTTTGCATATTCAAAAAGATGAAAAAATAAAAGAAGATGAATTTGTTACGGATTAATTAATAAAGATAGAAGGGCTAGTTTAACCACGCTCTATTGGATGCGTTCAAATGGGAATAATAAGCTAATAGATAGACAAGGAACGTCAAGTGCGGTGTATTGGACATACATAAACTTGGCGTTCCTTGCTTAGATACTGGCTAGAATCGCTACATAACTTCGTTTTACAAAAAGAGTTTTAAAAGATAAGGTGGTAAGATATGAATGGCGACGTGTACAAAAAAAGTGGTACACGAGCCATCCTATATCTGACGCAGATTGCTTTTAAAACTCTTTTTAAAAGACAATGTGCTATATAAAAACCAAGTGGCGAAAAAAAGCGGTCAA
>CALARE010000067.1 GCA_937888725.1 uncultured Alphaproteobacteria bacterium
TTCTGATTTTTCGAGAAGCCTTTAATATATCAGGATTTTTTCTTTCTTTTTCCGTCATAGAAAGAATGATTGCTTGCTGACGCAGAATAACCTTATTATCCATTTTTGCTTCATCAATTTTGCTTTGCAATTTGCTCATCCCAGGTATCATTTTCATCACACCCTTAATATCACCCATATTTGATATCTGACGCATTTGAGAAAGCATATCATTCAAATCAAACTTACCACTCATCATCCGCTCAGCGGTACTCATAGCCTCTTCATGATTAATCTTTTCCATCGCTGTTTCAACAAGACCAACGACATCACCCATGCCTAAAATACGTTCAGCAATTCGTTTAGCATCAAAAACCTCTAAAGCATCAGCCTTTTCACCCACACCTAAATATTGAATTGGCACACCCGTTACAGAACGCATAGATAATGCGGCACCACCTCTTGAATCACCATCAATTCTCGTTAAAACAAGACCCGTAATACCAATTTTTTCTTTAAACTGTTCCGCAACAGTCACCGCATCTTGTCCCATCAACGAATCAACGACCAAAAGAGATTCTTGTGGATGAGATAAATCCCTAATTTTTTGCACCTCAGCCATCATATCATCATCAATGTGCAAACGGCCCGCTGTGTCTAAAATCAAAACATCATAGAGTGATTCTTTGGCCTCTTTTAACGCTCTTTCTGTAATTTCAAGTGGTTTTTCAGATTTTACAATCGGCAAAACTGACAACCCATTTTTATCCCCTAATTCACTTAATTGTTCCTGTGCTGCGGGACGATATGTATCAAGACTGGCAAGTAAAACCTTTTTCCCTTCTTTTTGCAAACGTTTTGCAAGTTTGGCTGATGATGTTGTTTTCCCACTTCCTTGTAATCCAAGCATCAAAACAACATTTTGCTTGTGTGGAACAAAGTTTAAAGGAACAGATTCGCCCAACAATTTCACCAACTCATCATGTACAATTTTAACAACCATTTGTGAAGGGGAAATTGATTTAACAACTTGTTCACCAATGGCTTTTTCTTTTACATTTTGGACAAACGATTTAACAACAGGAAGGGCTACATCTGCCTCTAACAATGCAATTTTAATTTCACGCATCGTTTCATCAACAGCAGATTCTGTTAAAATCCCTCTTTTTGTCAATTTATCAAAAACATTACTTAATCTATCAGCTAACCCTTGAAACATATTCTATCCTTTCTTTTCTATTGCTATATTTATAATCAAAAAAGAGCGAAAAGTCAAAGACTCTTCGCTCTTTTTTTTATTTATTTCATTTATTCTGTTCCTCTTAAATTCCCATGTCCACCATATTTACCCTTATCAAGTATCAATTGTTTTGTATATGGTCGAAACTCATCAACATTCCCATGCCCTGTTTCGGGAATTGCATATTCTGGAATGAGTATCAAAGGTTGCAATCCTTCATTCATTTTTGTAAGCAAATACCTATTCAACATACTTTCATCATGCCAAGCAGGTATTACCTTGTTAGCTAAATCCATATCCGTCCATTCTTTTAATGTTTCAATCAATTTTAAAAATCCCTCACTTGTGCCACCATTAAATCCGCCCATAGCATAATATTTTCCAGAATCTTTAGGGATATAAGCATTTGATTTTGAATTTCTATCATATGGCAAATGCTCTGGTTTTCCTTTAAAATACCCAGGATGGAGTGTCACCATAATTTCTTGTTCTTTTGTGGGGAAAATCTCCTCTGTCACAAAATCAACAGGCAACATTGTCCCATTTAAAAAATAAATATAATCATATTTTTTTAATTGGTCTTTTATCCCATCAAAAAAATGAAATCTTTTTAATGTGATATAGGGCCACGGCAATTGATCTTGATGAACCTTTATCACATTTTTACCAACCTTAATAAAATCATGATCCGTGAATAAAAAATACGTCTTTTCATGATTTGGTAAAAAATATTTCTCCATTTCCTTATAAAAATTATCCCAAAATTTGATATATTTCCCTGTTGATATATACAAAATCGCAACTTTTTTAGGGGTCGAATAACAAACCTTCGATTCTTGTACCAAACAATATTTATTGGTACCATTGTCTTTAACATATACATTTTTTCCACAAGGTGTTTTAATCGTAAGAGTGTTTTCTGTTTTTTCTAAAATAGTCAACGCATAAAAAACAGACAGCAATCTTTGTTCGTTACCATCATATTTATAAACTGTTTCAACTCCATTTTCTTCTAATACAATTTCTTCATATTGTATATGGTTATAAAGTGCAAATAAAATACATGTTAAAAAAAACACACCCCAAAAAACAAAAAAGTACAAAATAACCTTTTGAAATTTCAACAAATTCACCCCCAAATCCCCTTAAAAAAATCAAGAAAAATAAACGACCGTTTATTTTTCTCATATCATATTACCATATTTTTTTCAACATGTTTCTTTAATTAGATTTTAAATTCATATAGTTATCCTCTTTTTCTTATTTTTTTTAATTTTGAGAAAAGCAAATGGTCGTTTATTTTCTCATTTTTTTAAAAGAAACCCGCTGGCCTAACTAATGATTTCCTGCCTACAAAAAAAGCGACACGAAAATGTGTCGCTTTTTTTTATTACAATTCAATATTAAAATAAAAACTTTTGTGCTTCCTCCAACTCCTCTGGTGTATTAATATCAGCAGGAGCCGCTTCAATTAATTTTACACTTGGAACAACCAAAGCATAAATACTCATACCATTTTCAAGTGCACGCAACTGTTCGAGTTTTTCAATATTTTCAAGCACACCAACTGGATATGAAATAATTTCTTGCAATGCTTTTGCACGATAGACATAAATCCCAATGTGCCAATACGCAAAATCATAATCTTTGATTTCATCTCTGTTAAATGGAACTGGTGAACGAGAAAAATAAAGTGCTCTACCAAAATTTTCTCCTTCCCTTAACCCCATAGCAATTTTAACATGTGAGGGGTCTAAAATATCTTTTTTATCTGTGATTTTCATCCCAACAGTTACAATATCTGCTCCCGTTTTTTCCATCACATCAACCAGCTCAAGGTTTAATTTTGGATCAACATTGATGCCATCTCCTTGAAAACTAATTGCAATATCATATTTTGTCCCATCTGGGTCAATTTCTTTGAGTGCAGCTGCAATTCTGTCTGTTCCAGAAGGAAGTGCTGGATCAGTCAAAATAGCTTTTGCTCCAAATGTTTTGGCAATATCGATAATTTCTTGATCCCCAGCCGCAATGTACACATCTTCTTCAGGATGAACTTCAATAGCATGTTCATACACATGCTGAATAAGCGGTTTACCATTAATCATTGCCAATGGCTTATTAGGCAATCTTGTTGATTTTAAACGTGTTGGAATTAAAATGGCTACTTTTGACATTCTTCAAACTCCTTTTTAATACGATTAATAACATCTTGTTTTGCTGTTCCCAAATATGGTTTCCCAGGTTGGTTCCAAACTGTCCCAGGCCAATATGGGTCCGTTTCATACCGACAAATAACATGCACATGCAATTGAGGAGTTAAATTCCCAATCATAGCAACATTTGTTTGCGTTGGATTGAAAAGTTTTGTCATTACTTTTTCAGCAAGCTCAATCTCACGCATCAATGTTAAGCGTTCCTCAGTTGTTAAATCGAGCATATTGCGAACATTTTCTTTTTTGGGAACCAAAAAAATCCACGGACAAAGAACATTATCCTCAAACAAAACCGTTGAAAACGGTAAATCACAAACATAAGCTTTTTTTTGAAGTGATGGATGCAATTGAAACATGGTTTCTCCTTACTTTAAAATTTAACATTAAATGTGAAAATTGGTCCATGGTATATGTGGGTTGAACACCGTGTTTTTGATATAAACTTTCAAGAGTCACACCTTGCTTGATAAAATCGCCAGTAATACCTGTTTTAGTTGCCAATAAAGTTCTAATCCCTGCTTTGCTGGCCCCCAAAACATCGGTTTCAACCGTATCACCCACCATAACCGTTTTTTCTTTTTGAACACCCGTTTTTTCAAGTGCAAATTCAAAAATATATGGATATGGTTTCCCAAACCAATGGACTTTACCACCCATGGTTTCATAATATCTACCTGTTGACCCTTGGGTCATAACTTGTTTCCCCTTAGACATAAAAGTCAAATCAGGATTGGCACAAACAGCTGGAAGACCTCGTTTTAAAGCCTCGTTTAAAAGCAATGCTTGTTCTTTAAAAACAGCTTCTCCTTCTTCTGGTGTAACAGCCCCTAAACCACTGAGATAAACAATGTCAGCTTTTGTTAAATCGTCCGTTTGATGCTGAGCAACATTTTCAAATAAAGGAATGTTTTGCGTCCCAACAACAAAAAAACGATAATCCTTTTTCCCTGTTGCTTTTTCAAAAAAACCACAATTTACCACATGATGAAACGTTTCACCTGATGTAATGACTTCATCAAAATGCACACCTTCTTCTAACCCTTTTTTCTTTTGACTTTCAATAAAGGGCTTTTTCAAAACCGTTGCATTTGAAAGAAGGACAATTTTTTTCCCACTAGATTTCAATTTCTTTAAAAAATCAAGCGTTCCATCATAAAACTGATTCCCATCCCACAAAAGCCCATACATATCTAAAAAATAGCAATCGCAATTTTCAATTTCTTGAACAGAGGTAATATGTTTAGCCGTACCTTGTTTATTTTTCAACATACCCCTCTAACCCTTTTTTACTCAAATGATAGCTATCTTTTGCTTCACGAATTAAACGCCTTGCTTCACCAGGACCTTGTAAATCTTCAATCTTAACTTCTTTTTGTTCAAGGATTTTATAGTCTTCAAAAAAGCGTTGAAGCACTTTTAACAAATGTGGTGGCAATTGATCAATATGTGCGTAGCAATTATATTCTTGGTCATCAACATTAATCGCGATAATTTTATCATCAGCTTCACCTTGATCAACCATTTTCATCACCCCAATTGGGCGAGCACGCATAATGCAAAGTGGCGTTACAGGGAATTGGCTTAAAACCAAAATATCCAATGGGTCATTATCATCCCCATATGTTTTTGGAATAAAACCATAATTAGCGGGGTAGTGAACCGCACTATAAAGCACACGGTCAACTTTTAATAAACCACTTTTTTTATCTAACTCATATTTGATTTGAGACCCTTTAGGCACCTCAATAATTGCAGGAACAATATCTGGAAAATCAGGATAATGTTCAACCTCATGCCATGGATGCATATTTTTTCCTTTCTAAAATAATAGTAAGCAGTATAAAAACCGCCTTTGAATGCCCTATAGTTTAACATGTAGAGTTATTTTGTCAAGTTTAAAAAAATAATAAAAAACTTTTTATTTTTATTTTTTCGTGCTATTTTAAATTTAGGTAAACACTATTTTTTATAGGAGAAAAAAATGACCATAACATTGACACTTATTATTGCTAGCGTTGTTATCGTTTTTATTGGTATTTCGATTTACAACTCTCTTGTCACAAAACGACTTCGCACAAAAGAGGCGTGGAGTACGGTTGAAACACAGCTTAAACGCCGTTATGACCTTATTCCTAATTTGGTTGAAACTGTTAAATCCTACGCAAAGCATGAGGCAAAAACACTTGAGAATGTTACCAATGCACGCAATATGGCAATGAGTATTAAAGATACCACCGTTCAAAAAGAACAATATGAAAATATGCTCACAAGCTCGCTTAAATCTCTTTTTGCAGTATCTGAAAGCTATCCCGATTTAAAAGCAAATCAAAACTTTTTAGAACTCCAACAAGAGCTTGAAGATACAGAAACAAAAATTCAAGCAGCTCGCCAATTTTATAACACGACAGTACTTTCATACAATACATCTCTCTCAATTTTTCCAAACAACCTTATTGCGGGAGCGTTTCATTTCACACAAGAACGCTTCTTTGAATTAGAGGAAGAAGAAAAAAAAGCCGTTCATCAACCTGTCAAAGTTCAATTTTAAGAGGTTAAATGCAAAAAAACGTTTACGATCACATTCAATCAAACAATTTAAGAACAATGGCGTTAGTGGCACTTTTTCCACTTTCGCTTTTGGTTCTTTTCAGTTTAATCTTATATATTTTATTGCTCATTGGACAAGGCGAAGTTATTGACTATCAACTTGTAAATGAAACAGCCCTCTATTACATCAAAAGATTTTCTTTTTGGGTAATGGTTATTGGTCTTGGATGGATGGCAATCGTCTGGAACATTGGTGGAGATATGATGCTCTCATTTGCAGGAGCGACAGAGCTTAACCCCAAGAGCAAAGAGAATAAAAAAATCTATCAACTTGTTGAAAATACAGCTATGGCAGCAGGTCTACCAATGCCTCGTGTTTTTATTGTCAAAGATGAATCGCTCAATGCCTTTGCAACGGGGAAAAATCCGCAAAATTCTGCCGTTGCCCTCACAAGCGGTATTATCAAGAAACTGTCACCTCTTGAATTACAAGGAGTAATTGCCCATGAGCTTGCCCATATTGGCAATCGAGATGTCCGATTGAATATGATGCTCATTTCTGGCGTAAGTATTTTTGGATTTTTAGCAGATATTTTATTTCGGATGCAGTTTTCTTCTAGTAATTCTCGGGATAATAAAAACTCACTACATATTGTAATACTGGCTGCTGCAATTACCTTTTTTATTTTTAATTTAATCGTTGCTCCATTGCTTAGACTAGCTGTTTCAAGGTGTCGTGAATATGCTGCTGACTCAACTGGTGCATTAATTACCAGAAATCCACAAGCATTGGCAGATGCACTTAAAAAAATCAGCCAAGATGCAAGAGTTGAAGCTCTAGATTCTGCGAAAGAAATGGCTGCGGCCTGCATTTACACACCATTAAAGATTGAAGCCTTTTCACTCACAAGCACACACCCTCCAGTTGAAGAAAGGATTAAACGCCTTGAACAAATGGCGGGAACAGCAACCAACCCAATCATAAAAGGAGGATAAATGACCAATATTGAAGAAACAAATGAACGCCCCTCTTGGGATGAATATTTTTTAGAAGTAATGCATGCCCTTGCAAAACGTGCCACATGTAACAGGGGAAAAACGGCATGCCTATTTGTTAAAGACAATCACATTATTTCATCAGGCTACGTTGGAGCACCATCGGGATTGCCACATTGCGATGAAGTTGGACATTTAATGAAACAAGTGGTAAATGAAGATGGCTCCATTTCAGAGCATTGCGTCCGCACCATTCACGCAGAACAAAACGCCATCTGTCAAGCCGCAAAACGTGGCGTATCCATTGAAGGGGCAACACTTTATTGTAAACTTGCTCCATGCAGAACATGTGCCATGTTACTCATTGCCTGTGGCATCAAGCGTATCGTTGCTGAATATAAGTATCATAAAGGTGCTGAATCGGAAGAAATGCTTAAAACAGCTGGCATTGAGATTAAATATATCAATGACGAAGTGCTG
This sequence comes from uncultured Alphaproteobacteria bacterium, assembly GCA_937888725.1. GTDB lineage: Bacteria > Pseudomonadota > Alphaproteobacteria > CAAHEQ01 > UBA3637 > RGIG4140. The sequence goes on from CALARE010000067.1 coordinate 7,459, forward strand.
AAATACAAATAATTATCCAAAATTTAAAAAGGCTCGGTTCATCCGAGCTTTTTTTTAAAATAAATCAAGGCCATCGATAATGACTTGTCCAACGTCATAGACTTTTATAAAATCATCTTTTATCAACTCAGTTTTTGCGTGCGTATTGGTACAATGAATTTTTTCAATCAGACCAGATTTTTTAAATTTTTCAATTGCCCCATCCACAAAAACACCATGCACACAAACAACAAATATGCGATTTGCACCCACGGATTTATACGCCTCTGCCGCCTTGATAATTGATGAACCAGAACGAATCATATCGTCAAAAATGACAACATCTTTTCCTTTAACTTCAGCATTTAGGGCGACGATTTCTGTTTTTGAACCTGAAATACGCTTTTTCATAATATAGGCGGTTGGCATTGAGAGCTCATTACCCATTTTTTCAATCCACTTCGCACGCCCCATATCAGCAGATGCAAGCACCATATCCGAACCACAATCAGCAATCATTTTTTTAATCACCTGACGTGTTGATAAATGGACAGGATGCATTGATTTTTCAAAATAATACTGCGTTCCTTGAGAATGTAAATCCATCATATAAACATGATTTCCTTGTGCAGAAGTTGGAATTGAACTTAACAAAACAGCGATATTTTTTGCTGTGACAGCTTCCCCTTGTTTAACGGCCCGCTCCATCGTAGAATATCCAAAATACGGAATGACAAGATGCAACTCAGAGCACCCCTCTCGCACCAAGGTGGAACACATATTATATGCATCAAAAATAGCCCCATCATCCACAGTACCACAAATATAAACCGCAGGTTTTCCCCTAATATACTCGGGTTTTTCAATACACCAATAATGCTCCCCATCGGGGAAAGTTTCTGTTTTTACCTTAATGTCAAAAAAACGAACATCCTTTTTCAATATACTTTTTTTCAAAAATTTATATTGATTTGATGACAACAAGTTAATCATGTTATTCCTCCTATATCTCACACACAAGGAGTATAGCCATTTTTTCAAAAATTGTAAAGCAAAGAGGAGAAAGGTGGAAATAAGTCTTAAAAACTAAACTTAGAACAAAAAAAATTTAGCTAAGTTTAGTTTTTGCTTGTTTTTTAAACTTAGAAATGATATTTTAATGCTAAGTTTAGTTTTTAAGACTTAGAAAAGGAAAATATTATGCCAATTTTTGGGAGCAAAGTTCAATCTGGAAGAGGCTATCAAACTTTTTTACCTCGTTCATTACAAGAAATCGAAGAAGAATTAGATATAACATCTCTATATTCCCTTATTACAAATGCTACTCTTGCACTTGGTGAATTAAATGCTCTTAATTTGTTATTACCTAATCCAGAACTTCTTATTGAGAAATATGCATTAAAAGAGGCGTTATTATCATCTCAAATTGAGGGGACACAATCAACCATGGTTGAAATGTTTCAAAATGAAAACACTCTTGATGTTAAGGTTGATATTCTAGAAGTTAAAAATTATTTAAAAGCATTAAATTACGGAATCGATCAAATAAAAAATACAGGCCTTCCTCTATCCTCAAGGTTATTAAGACAATGCCATGCTATTTTAATGAATAACGTACGAGGCGGGGAAAGCGAAAAAACACCTGGAGAATATAGAAGAAGTCAAAATTATATTGGAGGTAAAAACCCATCAACAGCAATTTATGTTCCTCCCAAAGAAGACCAAATTGAAGAATTGATGAGTGATTTAGAGAAATACATTCACCATGGTAAACTCCCTGATGTTATAAAATTAGCACTTATTCACTATCAATTTGAAACTATCCACCCATTTTTAGATGGGAATGGGAGAATTGGAAGACTATTAATTAGTTTATTTTTAATCGATAAAAATATTATAGAACAGCCAACTTTATATTTAAGCTTATATTTAAAAAAATATAAATCCGAATATTATGAACTACTTACATCAATTCGAGAAAGAAATCAAATTACAAAGTGGTTTGAATTCTTTTTAAAAGGAATAATTACCATCTGCAAACAAATCATCACCATTACAAAAAAAATTATTGCATTGAAAGAAAATCTTTCAAAAACAATAAATAACGAAAACGAACATAAATTATTAGATTTATTATTTCAAAATCCAACACTAGAAATAAGCTCTGTTGTAAAAAATTTAAATGTGAGTAAAGCAACAGCAAACAAACTGGTTAATAATTTTGTTAATAAAGGATTACTGTTTCAAATAAACGAGTCCAAACGATATAAAAGATTTTTGTTCAAACCATATATGGATATCATAGAGGCTGATTTATAAAATAAGTCTTAGAAACTAAACTTAGAACAAAAAAAATACGGCTAAGTTTAGTTTTTGCTTGTTTTTTAAACTTAGAACAGTAAAAATAATTATAAGTTTAATTATTTGAACTTAAAAATTCTTATTTATACATTCTTAACAAATTAAAAAGCAAAGAGGAGGAAGGTGGAAAGCTGTATTTTAAATTCTTTCCCAATTTGATGGAATAATGTCCGTATTGTTATTAACAGTCTATTTTTGTGGAGCTATAACGATTTTGTTTGGATTTTCATTCAACCATGCACCCCACCAAGAAAAACTACTATTTGCAATAATGTTATGCTTGCAATGTTTCATGAGCCACATATCCCAAGGACTTTTATCTCCATTATTTATGTCTACAATTGTATAGGGATAATTTATTTTTAAATTTTCTTTCACCCATTCAATATCGTCTGAAAATAAAAAGAAATGAGGCTCATTTGTGTAATTTGAAATATGTTCAATTGCCTTTTCATAATATGAAACATCACACAAGCCATGAATATTTTGCAGTTTTAAGTAATCTCCTCTACGAACATGTAATGAAACACTGTTCGTTGATAAAATTTGCTCTAAAATTTTTTTGTTTTCTAAGTTTATTTCATTTTTAGGTATGAAGTCTTTCAATAGTTTTTCTCTGATAGGTTCATAATATTGTGCACACTGAAAAAATCCTTCAAATATACCTTCTTTTTCTTTTAAAAGATTAGGATTATATATATTTGTAGGATGCTCTATTATTTTTCGCAAACACGTTTTAACACCAAAAAGCGATAAAAACTTATTATCCTTTTTATATTTTTTTGCCTGTTTTCTGGTTAATTTTTTAATTTGAATATCAAAAAATTCCAACTCATAATTACGATGAGTGACGTTTTTACTATTTTTTGAATACTCAAACCAAGACAAATCATAATAAACATCATTCTCTAGGAGTTGCCCAAACGCATATTGGAACATTTGATTTCCAAGTCCCCCTAGTAATTTTACAATTTTCATATTAAAACCTCAAATGAACTGATGTTAAAAAATCCGTATCCCACAAAAATAATATTTCTTTTTTTTGTTTTTTTCACGTATTTTTAAGATTGTTAATTTATTAAAAAGTTTTATTCTTGTGGTGTTTTCCAAATATTTAGAAAGGAATTTTTGAGGAGTATTTAAAAGTTTAATAACTTTTTTCCATTCTTCATCAAAAAGATTTTCTTTTAACAATCCTTGTTGATTTGCTTTTTTAAATTCATTATAAAATGTTTTAAAAAATTCTTCTTTAAATTCATAAGCAACTCTTTTAAGATTCCAATGATATGTGTCAAATTTTAAACGCCAAAGCAAGGGGATATAGTCTTCCATTTTACGTTCTTTTAAAAAGCGTTCCATTTCATCATATTCATCTTTAACACAAAATATTTTTGCTTTATTATTGATTGAAGATGATTCATTATCTTGACGATAGTGAAGATATGCCTTTTCTGTTAAATAGATTTTTTTTGCTGTTGCCCAAATTTTAAAAGCAAAAGAAGTATCTTGATAAGAAGCACCAGCTGTTTCAAGAAGTCTTAAATTATTTTTTGTGACAAAATCTCTTTTATAAATTGCCGACCAAATACAAGGCATAACTTTAAAGATATTAAAATCTTTTTGAGGTTCAACAACTTTTCCATAATAATCTTGTGAAAATAATGATTTAATTTTATTGAGGTGTGGTTTAGTTGACCAATAGAAGTGAAAATTACTTTTCACAACATCAACATTGTGTGTTGTTGCAAGGTTATATAATTCTTCAAACATATCAGGTTCAATAAAATCATCCGATTCAACAATACCAATATACTCACCTGTTGCAACTTTTAACCCATGATTAACAGCTTTTCCATACCCACCATTTTCTTGATGAATTGCAACCACACGAGGATCTTTTTTTGCATATTCATCCACGATAGCAGGGCAATTATCTTTTGACCCATCGTCAACTAAAATAATTTCAATCTCTTTTAGTGTCTGTGCTAAAATACTATCAACACATTGGTGAAGATATTTTTCAACACCATAAATTGGTACAATAATTGATACTTTTGATTGGGTCATTTTGATGTCCTATTAATTTATATAAAAGAGCCACAAGATTTATTGCAAATAAATTTTTTCTAGTTCAGAGATATGTTCTGCCATACTTGTTAATTTTGGATGATTTTTCCAATATAGTTCCAATTCCGAAGGGTTATTTACAAAAAAAGTTAATTTTTCTGTAAATGAAGAAATATTTCCACCCTCAAATTTAAATTTTTCATGGGTGCATAACTCACTAGCACCACCAAACGAACTACATAAAATTGGCACACCACAAGCCACCATTTCAATCGCAACTTGTGGTAAATTATCTTCCCATAGAACAGGAACAATTCCTAAATTTACCTCACTAAGTATGTTTTTTAGTTCACTATGTTTATATCCATTGTAAACGGTAATTTTTTTAAATCCATGAAGTATTTTTAGTGTTTCAGATTCATTTATGTTTGCAACAGCTAAAACAATATTAATTTTTTCTTTTATAAATTTAGGAAGTTTAGAAAGAGCGTCTAATAGAAAAAAATATCCTTTATCAACACGAGGATATCCAAGATAACAAATTGTAAAAGGTGTTGTTTTAGAAGCATTTGAACAACCGATTTCAAACTCAGCAAATTTTGTTCCAATATATGAGGTTTTAATTAGTTTGTTATTAACCCCATGATTTACCATTATTTCTTTAACTCTATTCGAAACTGCAAGAACACAATCGGCATATTTGTTAATACTATCTATATTATGTTTTCTATAGTAAAAATAGTCTAAAGGCTTTGTTTGTGTCATATCTCCAATATAGTATTTTGACTTGAATTTAAATATTTTTTTCACAATCTTTGTAATAAACCGCGGAACATTATTTTCTGTTAAAAAATAATCAATTTTTCTTAAGTATTCCTTATATGGAAGAAATGCTGGACACTTTAAGCATTCTGACCCATTTTTAAAATCATCACAAATTTTTTGATTGTGATTTTGAAAATATTGTACTAACGGACAAATAGGTTGATAATTATGTATAGAAATAACTATTTTTGTTTTTGGAAAATCTTCTTTTATTTTTAAAACATTAGTAGATATCCCCTCAATATTATTAAAGTGAATAACATCAAAAGGACCATAAATAGTGCAAAAGTTTTTAAAAATCTGATAACTTTCTTCATCTCTAATAAATTTCTGTGGATTCATAAAAACAGAAAGCGCTGGAGCCATAATTGGCGAGTTAATTATTTCAAAACTTTTACATTTATTTGAGAAAATATTCTTTGTTTTTTTTATGTAATATTTTGAATAAAAAGGATTATACTTAGCTCCTGAACTTAAGAAGAAAATATCGTGAGAAGGATTATTTTTTAATTCATTTATCAAATTGTATTGGTAAACATTTACCCCACCTCCCCAATTTTTTTTATTGTCAAATTGAATCCAGTTATAATAAAGTATTTTCATGTCATACACTCCTTTTTTTTCTTAGAAATCTTAAAGAGTAGTTTTTATATTTCATTTTTTTTAAATATTTTTTTTCCAAATCTGAAAAATCATCAGTAAGAGGTGGTATCCTTGAAACTAATTTTTTTAATTTTTTCTCAAATACTCTAATTTCTTTAAGTGATTTTGAATATTTAAAGGCAATTAAAAATGATGTGTACAAATAAGAAATTTCTTTTTTTGTTAAGGGAACAAAAATTTGACTGTATAAATCAGGATAATTATCTAAAAAATCATGAATTTCATAAAAACGATCTACAGGAATGTTTGCGTCAACAAGTGTGGATGAATTTCCGACACTTTCTGGTCTATAATTATAATAGGCGTGTGGTGTCCAATTTATTTTATTAGCTTTACAAAAAGTCTGTACTTGCCACGTATTATCAACCCAACCACCTCCTTTTGCTTCGACAAAAGTTAAAGAGTTGTCAACTATAAAACTTTTTTTGTAAATACATGACCATATACTTGGATGGTATTTAAAAAATAAAGGATAGTCCTTAATTTTAAAATTATTTCCATTTAATTCAATTCGATGTGCCCAATAAGCATACCGTTTTATAGGAGGATTACCTTTGTCATATATTTCCCAGTAGGCAGATTTAACAATATCAGCATCATTATGTTTTGCTAATTTCAAAAGTTCTTCATACATATTATGTTCAATAAAATCATCCGATTCCACAATACCAATATATTCACCAGTTGCAACTTTTAACCCATGATTAACAGCTTTTCCATACCCACCATTTTCTTGATGAATTGCAATTATACGTGAATCTTTTTTTGCATATTCATCCACGATAGCAGGACAATTATCCTTTGATCCATCATCTACAAGAATAATTTCGATTTCTTTAAGTGTCTGTGCTAAAATACTGTCCACACATTCGTGAATATATTTTTCCACACCATAAATTGGTACAATAATTGATACTTTTGGTTGGGTCATATAAATTTATTTCACTCCATCATTTTGTTCTAATTTTAAATAATAAGGATTTCTTCTATCCCAATTAACATTCCACTTAATAATTTTCCCAGGATTCCCTGCAATAATAACATTATCTTCTTTATAATCTTTACACACAACAGAACCTCCCCCAATAATACAATTGTTTCCAATTTGAGCATTTTTGGTTATACGAGTTCCGTGTCCAATCCACACATGATTACCAATTACTATGGGTTTATTTGCTGCATTTAATATTTGTTTTGTATTTTTATCAACAATTGCATGTCCATCTATTGGCCATATAGTTATTTCACTAGATAACATACAATCCTTTCCAATAATTAGAGAACTTTCTTCATCTAAAAAAACACTTGCTCCAGCTATTGTCGTACCATTTCCTATTTTGCAAACTTGATTGTTACCCTTTTGACAAATGATATTTACATTATGAAAATAATCTGACATCCCTATATTTATAACTACATTGTGATTTTTTATTATTATATTTGTATTGTCTGATATAATGGGTAATTCAAGTTTTATTAAATTTGAATCACCATTTATTTGAATGTCAAACCCTTTAATTTTTTCATACCATTTCAATAATCTTTCTTTACCATTTTCTATAACAACAATTCGATTATTTTTTCCTTTTATTTTATATTGTTTAAATAGAGAGAAATACAAATAAGACGTAGTATATTTTTTTCTAAACTCTTTTCTCTTTTGTTTATTTAGAATGAAAGCCGCCAAAATCCGAACTAAAAGTTTACGCATTCTTAACCTCATCAAAAAGTTCTAAAGCTCGATTAATTGCTTTATCCATATCATAATATTTGTAATCGCCTAAGCGACCGAGGAAATAGACGTTTTTTAACTCTTTTGCTTTGTTTAAATATTGCGTATATAATTCAGCACTTTTTTCATTTGGAATTGGGTAATAACGTTCGTTTTTTCCACGTTCAAAAAATTCAGAATATTCTTTTGCTATCACCGTCTTAGGTGATTTGTTATCAAGGTAATATTTATATTCATGAATACGTGTGAAATCATAATTACATGGATAATTCACACAGGCATTTGATTGATAATATTCTTTATCATATTCTTCAAACTTAAAGTTCACACTCCTATATGGTAACTCACCAAATTCATAGTTAAAAAATTCATCAATCGGCCCTGTGTAAAAAACTCTATCAAATTGTTCTGATACATTCTCATAACGTGTGTTTAACCGAAGTTCAATATTTGGATGATTTATCATATTTTTAACAAGATCAGTGTATCCATTTAAAGGAATACCTTGATATTTATCTTGAAAATATCGTGGATCACAACTCAAATAAACAGGAACTCTTGCCGTTACGGCTCCATCAACTTCATTGGGTGAAACACCCCATTGTTTTGTGGTATAGTGCAAAAAGACTTTTTCATATACATAATTGGCAAGAAATTTTAAATCTTCATCTTCTTGTTTTTGAAACTCTAAAATAGGTACTTTTTTATTATATTCAAAACGGGCTAATAATTTTTCTTCCATTCTTTGTGCAAGCGTATGGGGAAACACATCATAAAGTGTTCTAAAATTAAATGGAATATTCGTTTCAACTCCATCTATCAAAGCAATCACTTTATGCATATAAGTATTAAATTTTGAAAATCGTGTTACAAATTGCCAAACATTTTCTAAATTCGTGTGGAAAATATGAGATCCATATTTATGAATCATAATCCCGTTTTTATCTTCATAGTCAAAAGCATTCCCTGCAATATGATTCTTTGCATCAATAATTACAACTTTTTGATTTAATTCTTCAGCAATTTTTCTTGCTATAGTGGCTCCTGAAAAACCACATCCTACGACTAAATTTGTTGTCATTCTTACCCCTTTTTCACCTCAACCCATTTTGGCATTCAAAATTAAAAATTGTGCGAGAAGTTACACCGACTGTTTTGGCAATTTGCGATTTCGAAACACCATTTTTAAGTGCTTGAAAAATAAAATCTTTATGCACCTCGCATAGAGATGGTTTTTTGTTCTTTGAGCCAAATACACGCCCTAATTTTCCACCCTTTTTGCGTTTTTCAGATAAAGAATTTTTCATTACCATTGAGCGTGATTTTTTTGTAATCATCAACGCTAATTCTAACCCTTTTAAAAGATCACAATTTTCACCACTTTTAAATCGAACACCCTCATCCAAACAAACAACATCAATCCCATGCGAGATTAAATTTTCCAATTGTAATTTTATGTTTAAAAGCCCCGCTCCAAGCAAAAACATATTAGGGATAAAAAGAACACTATTCCTTTCAAATAAATCTGTGGATAAAACGCTCTCCTTCCCCACAAAAATAGGCTCTACATCCTCCGAATAACCAAATTTTTGAAGAAATACTTTTTGGTCGGATTGAGAGATATTTTCCAAACTTTTTTCAAAATAAACAGTCAGCATTTTTTTTATTTATCATTTAAAAGTGTGCAAATTTAACGGTCGTTAAATTTGCTTATATCACACATACCTATATATTGCAAGGGCTTTTAACAAAAAACTTTTATGATTCATAATATTATTTTTTTTCAGTGTGTTATTTTTATTTTTTTTAAAAGAGAGAAAAATAATCGACCCTTTTTTTTACACACTTTTTATTTTAAATAACCATTTGATATAACAAAAAAAATCACCCTTTTTACAAAGAGTGATTTTTATTAAAAAAGCAAAAAATTGAAATTTATTCTTCCTCAGTATCTACTGGAACATCCCCTTTAAACCGAAGTGTCCTCGTTGGATATGTTGTTTTTATATCACCTTGAACGTATTCAACATCAGTTTTATTCCCAACCTCATAACCATATGTCATCAAAGCATCAAATTTTTTATCATCTACTTCATCTTCATCATAATAAATTGTTGCCGTTCTTGTTGTATAATCAACAGACACCATCAATAAACCATCTGGCAAGTTGATGCGTGTGGATGTATCCGTAACATTACGCCCTTGAACTCTTGAAATAGACATCATTTTTAAAATCGCCTGTGACGCATTCACCGCCCAAAAACGCTCTTTTGCAAAATCATAACCAACTAATCCAACCACTGACACAACTGCTAAAACAAATAAAACAGCAATCATTTCAAGCATTGACCGACCAGATTCTTTAATTAAATAACGCATATTGCCTCCATTTTTATTCATTAATTATATATGTGTGTGGATAAAACGAATCCTTTGGTGCAATAGGTTTTGATTTCCGCCCACAAGAGGATAATATACCTACTACAGCTAAAATACACAATAAAACCAAGCAACGTTTCATAATGCCCCCTTACATTTTGTCTGGCACTTGCAAACCCAAAATATCCGCCATTTTAAGTGCAACTGTCAATGCATATTTTGTCAATGCCAAACGCGATTTTTGCATATCCTCATTTGTTCCTTTAATCGGGCAATCATGATAGAATAAATTAAAATCTTGTGCCAATTTAAATAAATAATCACAAATTACATGCGGTGCATTATTGTCATATGCCGTTTGCACACTATCTGGCATAGCATAAAGACGGAGCAACAATTGCCGTTCAGCAGATTCGGTAATCACAGGAATGTCTGATACATTTAAATCAGCGGTTACCCCTGCTTTTTCAAGCAATGATTTCATCCGAACCATTGCATATAACAAATATGGCCCTGTTTTCCCCTCTGTACTTGTTAATTTATCCTCATCAAAAACATAGTTTTTCATTCTCTCATTCATCAAATCAGCAAATTTGAGTGCAGACACACCCACAATTTGGGATATTTTAGATTTTTCATCATCCGTCAAATCACGACCCATTTCACCACTATTCATTTTTTTAAGTGCCGCTTCAACGGACAAATCAATCAACATACGAAGAGTCATCACCCCGCCATCTCTTGTTTTAAATGGCTTGTTATCTTTCCCATTAATGGTACCAAAACCCAAATGTTTAACACTTGTCTTTTTAAGCAAACCAATTTTTTCAGCCGCATTAAACACTTGTTCAAAGTGCAAGGCTTGACGTGCATCAACAACATAAAGAATTTCATCAGCACCAAACTCCTCGACCCGCTCCTCAATCGTTGCCAAATCTGTTGCGGCATACATAACCGCACCATCAGAGTTTACCGCAATTAGAGGAGGCAAATCATTGCCACTTTTTGACTTACCAACTTCAATAATTTCAGCCCCAGCATCTGAGAATAAAATACCATCTTTTCTCAATCTATCCAATTGACGCAACAAGCGATCATGAACATCCCGTTCACCACGCCACAATTCAAATGAAACACCCAATTCATCATACATTTGACGAATCGAACCAACCGATAATTCAACAAATTTATTTAGTAAGGCCAAAAGCCCCCTTTCTTTATTTTGGAGTCTACGCGTAAAATCTTTTGCCTTTGCTAAATAGGCTGGATCTTGCTTTGATTTTTGTGACGCAATTGGATACATCACCTCTAAATCATGGCCTGTAAATAGTGCTTGAGATGGATATTCCCCTTCATATGATGGGTTAAAATAAACACTTTCAGGCTCTCTTTCTGACAACTCTGCCATTAAAAGGCCCATCGGCAAACCCCAATCGCCCAAATGAACATCACCAATAACTTTGTTCCCAACAAATTTATGCAATCGTTTAATTGCCTCACCAATAATAGCAGGTCTTAAATGTCCGACATGCAACGCTTTTGCAATATTTGGCCCACCGTAGTCAAACACAACTGTTTTAATAGGATTTGGATTTTCATACCCTGATTTTTCATCTGACAACACTTCAAAAGCAATATTTGAAAGTGCTTCATTTGAAATTGTCATGTTAATAAAACCAGGTCCATCAACTGTTACCTTTTCAAAAAAAGTATCTTCTTTTAAAAAAGAGGCTATCTTTTCAGCCAACGCTCTTGGATTTTGTTTCAATTCCTTTGCCAATGACAAAGCACCATTTGCTTGGTAATCACTCATATCTGGTCGATCAGATAAACGCACCAACAAGGGAGCATTTTCAAAACCAGCATTATTAAAAGCAGTTTGAACTTTTTGTTTGACAAGTGATGTTAAATTCATTTCATTTCCTTTGCTCTAAATATATTTAAAATTGGCTTATTATACAAAATCTTTTTAAAAAGAGCAAGGCGTTAAAAAACTTAATCTACAAAAAAACAAAAAAAAGTGGAAGGATAACGACCCGTAAGATTAAAAATGGGCTGCTTCCTTCCGAACCTGACCCGCTGTTTTTAGCTTTCGTCCGTTTCCTTCCAAGTATTATAATAGTTTTTTCACACACAAATTTCAAGAGATAAAAAAATTTTTTTATTATCCAATTGAAAATTTGTTGTTTTTATACAAAAAATAAGCTACTCTACGTTTGGTTTATCATAAATAATGCGGGGATAAATGCAAAATAAAAAAGAATCAGGCCGTTCATTAATTGAAATGCTAGGCGTTCTAGCTATTATGGGTTTCTTATCTGTTGGTGGAATTGTGGGCTATTCATTGGCGATGGATCGATTTCAAGCAAATGACATCTTGAACGTTTCAAATAAATATGCCATGCGTATTTTTGATTCTTGTGAAAAAATATTATCAGATGGCAAAACAGGGCTCGTTTCTTTACAATATTGCTCACCCGCAACCCCTGGCATTCCAAAATTTTTAGATGCCAAAATCGGCGGGATTCCGCACGCAATTCAAAACACTGGCATTCTTTTTTCAAAAGTAAAAAAAATGAGCGATACTGTTTTTGAAATACATATCGAACATCGACTAAACTCAAAAACCATCTGCGAATCTCTTATGTCAATAACACACCAAAAAAATGGATGTACTGAAAAAAAGGCACCTTATATTATCACAATCCCTTTTAGGCATTATTAAATAAGAGTTAAGGGGTAGACTTCTTCTACAGTATAGTATTTCCCTTCGCCATTTTCTCTTGCATGACTGGCAAAAAGGGAAAATGAATCAACTAAAAATTCTTTGCTGTGAAAAAGATTGTTTAAGGCGATATAACGAAAAACTTCATCAATTGTCGTTCCTTGTAATTTTGCCAAACTGACATGAGGCACAAATTTAAAACGATCGGCTTCACCAGCACCAGCTTTTCTCACCGCTAAATCAATCTTTTGTTGTAATTCTGCAATAATTCTTGGTTCACTAACCCCTGTCCAAATATGATGCGGTATATTTTTGGAGGCAAAATAATTAATCTCTTTAAACGACATATAAAATGCTGGAAATCTAATGTATCTTAATTCTTTTAAAACATCCTCAGCAACAGGTTCTTCAACATCACCCACAAAACGCAAATTTAAATTCAATTTATCCTTAGGGTGCCAAATCGCCCCTTCAAGCCCGCCACGCAAAGCATAAATTTCATCTTTTATCTCATCTGGTAAATCTAAACCAATGAACAGCCGTATCATAAAAAAACTCCTTTGCATTATTATTTATTTTAGTGTATAATAAAAAAAAACAAAAAGGAAGTAAAAATGACAAAATTAACTGTTTTAGAAATACCAAATCCCATCTTATATGAAAAAGCACAAGCGGTTGAATGTGTTACCCCAGAAATTCAAACCCTCTTAAGTGACATGCTTGAAACAATGTATAAAACAAACGGTGTCGGATTGGCGGGCAACCAAGTGGGCGTATTAAAACGTGTTGTTGTAATTGATTGTGCTGGGAAAGAAGAAAAACCAGATCCAATTAAAATGGTCAACCCAAAAATCATTTCTCGTTCTGAAGAAATGGTATGTCATAACGAGGGATGTCTTTCTATCCCACGAGAATATGCTGATGTTGTCCGACATGAAAAGGTTACTGTTGAATACCTAGACGAAAATGGCACATTAAAACAGCGTTCAGCAGATGGTTTGCTTGCTATTGCAATACAACATGAATTAGACCATTTGGAAGGCATTTTATTTATTGACCATCTCTCTCCATTAAAAAGAAAAATGCTGGTTAAACATTTGGAAAAACGTCGTCGCAAACAAGCTAGATTAGAAGCTGAGAATACACAAGAATAGAAAGGGATAAAAATGAAAGTTGTTTTTATGGGGACACCTGATTTTTCAGTTCCCGTTTTAGAGGCTTTAGCCAAACATCATGAAGTTATTTGTGTTTATACGCAACCACCTCGCCAAGCTGGTAGAGGGAACAAGCTACTTGCTTCCCCTGTTCAACAAACAGCTGAACGCTTAAATATCCCTGTTAGAACACCTGTTTCTCTCAGAAAAGAAGACGCTATTAAAGAATTTCAATCTTTAGAAGCTGATGTCGGTGTTGTTTGTGCTTATGGACTTATTTTACCAAAAGGGATTTTAGACGCCCCTAAACTGGGATGCATTAATGTTCACGCATCATTACTCCCTAGATGGCGGGGGGCAGCTCCTATTCAACGTGCTATTGAAGCAGGGGATAAAGAATCTGGTGTTACAATTATGCAAATGGATGTCGGTTTAGATACAGGCGATATGCTTTTAAAAGGCATTGTTCCAATTGATGAAAACACAACAGGGCAAATTTTACACGATGCCTTATCCCAACAAGGAGCCGATCTTATCATTCAAGTACTAGAAAAAATGCCAGCACCTCAAAAACAACCTGAAACAGGCATTACATATGCTGAGAAAATTCAAAAAAATGAAGCATTGATTAACTGGGAACTTTCTGCACAACAAATTAAAAATAAGATTATGGCTTTTAATCCATATCCAGCCACTTATTTTAATCTAAACGGTGAACGTATTAAAGTATTTAATGCTGTTGTTGAAGATTTTAATCATAATAAACCAGCGGGTACAATATTAGATAATAAACTCCTTGTTGCATGCGGTAATCAAACAGCTCTTAGATTAACAGAATTACAACGTGAAGGGAAAAAACGTATGATTGCTGAAGATCTTTTGAAAGGTTTTGAATTAAAGGAAGGAACAACCATTGCGTTATAAGCTTTGCATCTCATATGACGGCACCCCCTTTTGCGGATGGCAACGCCAAAAATCAGGCCCTTCAATTCAACAAACAATTGAAGAAGCTTTAGCAATTTGTTTAAAAAAAGAAATCACTCTTTTTGGCAGTGGCAGAACAGATGCTGGTGTACACGCTTATAACCAAATTGCCCATTTTGATTTTGATGACGAACTTAATCTTTATAAACTAAGAGAATCCTTAAACGCACTTGTTAGACCTCACCCCATCAGCATTAAAAGTGTTGAGATTGTTCCTGATGACTTCCACGCTCGATTTAGTGCAAAAAAAAGAACCTATATCTATAAAATTTTTAATGCTCCCTACCCGCCCGCATTAGATAACACACGTGTTTGGTGGTACCGCCATCCACTAGATGTTGATAAAATGCAAAATGCCGCCCAAATTTTAGTTGGGAAACATGATTTTTCAACATTTAGAGCTTCAGAGTGTCAAGCAAAATCCCCCATAAAAACCATTGATTCAATCACTTTTGAACAACAAAATGAATACGTCATTATGTCTATAACAGCCAAATCATTTTTGCACCATCAAGTACGCAATATTATAGGTTCACTTGTCCTTGTTGGCGCTAACAAATGGTCGCAAAATGACTTAAAAAAAGCACTTGAAACAAAAGACAGAAAAGCAGGTGGCCCAACGGCTCCTGCATCAGGTTTGTACTTTTACCATATTGAATATTAAAAAATTCTTCCATTCATTTAAATTATATTGATTTTGAAGTTTAAAATTCATATATTAAACATATGAATATTTTTATTTGGCCATTTGCATTTTTGTTTCTTTTATTGCCTGTTTTTGTTTATTTTACATTCCCTCAGGTAAAAGAAGAAAGTAAATTTTACGCTCTTAAAATTCCATTTTTTGAGCGTATTAAAGCCTGCGGTGCCTCTATATCTTATGGGAAAAACAGTAAAAGAGGACGTTTTTTTTTCATATTTGCATGGATACTATTAACCATTGCAAGTGCTCGCCCTGTTTGGTATCCCAATGCAAGTGAAACACCGCTTAATGCAAAAAATATTGTCCTATCTCTTGATGTGTCCGAATCAATGGCCGAGGAAGATTTTCAAATCGGAACAACATTTGTCGATAGGCTCACGGCTGTTAAAAAGGTGGTAACAGACTTTTTAAACAAAAGAGAAAAAGATAATATCGGTTTTGTTCTTTTTGGAAATGCAGCCTACACCTATGCACCACTTTCTTTTGACAAAAAAACACTTCAAACACTTTTAGACGAAATTGGCATTGGTATTGCGGGGAATATGACCGCTCTTGGCGATGGATTAGCACTTGGTGTACAAACAGCACTTAAAGTTCCAGCAAAAAGCCAAATTGTTATTTTATTATCAGATGGATATGCAAATGCTGGCAGTATTTCTGTTAAACAAGCAATTGATATCGCAAAAAGGAATAATATTAAAGTTTACACCATTGGAATTGGAGCAAAAGAACAAACTCAAAATTTTTATGGCATGAAAGTCGCTGTTCCAACAACACTTGATGAAAAAACACTTCAAAAAATTGCAACCGAAACAGGGGGACAATATTTTTTAGCTGAAACAACACAAAATCTACAAGATATCTATAAAATCATCGATGAATTAGAACAAGACTCAACTTCAAATCAGTATCTTCGACCAAGAAAAGAACTTTTTTACATTCCTTTATTTTTAGGACTATTATTCTTACTAATTGGTTTTATCTGGCGGAGGCAATTATGATTTTTTTACGGCCTTGGTTTTTAGTACTTATTCTATTAATACCTGTCTTTTATTATTTTCACAAAAACAACCACACTCAAAATCCGTGGAAAAAAATCATCAATCCAGAATTTCTACCATTTTTATTAGTGAACCATCATAAACTTTCCAACAAAAAGAACATTTTTGTTTGGCTTTCAATTTTATGGACACTTTTAGTTATTGCTTTAGCAGGTCCTGCATTTGAAAAAATGCCCGTTATAGCTGATAAAAATCCACAAGGAACCGTTCTTATTGTTGATTTAAATCACTTAAATAAAACAACCATACCCCAACTTAAAATCAAACTATCCGAAACAGTTAAACTATTAAAAGAGGAACGCATTGGCCTTGTTTTATATGATGAAAAAGGATATGTAGCCCTTCCAATGACGGAGGATAGCCAAATTATACAAGAACTTATCCCTGTCCTTAACCCATCTGTTTTACCAACAAATGGGGATAACCCTACTGAAGGATTTAAAACAGCCATTGAGTTATTAAAAAACAATAAATTAGACAACGCAAGAATCTTATTTTTCACAGGTGGAACACCTAATCTTAAAGGAATTATCCCTTTAATACAAAAAAACAATTATTCTGTTGGAACACTCGGATTAGGGACAAGTGAAAAAACACCTATTTTAGGGCGAGATGGCAATTTTAAACGAGATACAAATGGACAAATTATTTTAACAAATGTTAATAAAAATGAACTTTCAAAATTAGGCCCTTTTGAAATGTGGCGTCCAGATAATAACGATATAATAAGCTTAATCAAACAAACAACTTCAGTTGACAATAAATCACTCTTTGGTGCAGATGTTTCCTCATTTTTAAGTGTCGATACATACAAAGATTTAGGCGTTTACATTCTTATCTCTTTAATGCCTTTTATTGCTATTATTTACCGCAAAGGATTTATCATTTTTTTAATCTGTTTATTTGTAAGCACAAGCGGATATGCCTCCCCTTGGTTACGAGAAGATCAAATCCTTTATAACACGAACAAAAAAGCTGTTGAGGCCTATCAAAATAAGGATTATTTATCAGCACTTGCTGGTTTTCAAAACGATTCTTCTGCAACAGGTTTATATAATCAGGCAAATGCAACCGCTCATATGGGCAAATATCAGGAGGCTATTGACCTTTATGCCCAAGCACTTAAACTCAACCCAGAACATAAAGAGGCTGCATTTAATAAGGCATATCTTGAACAATTGATGAAAAACAAACAAGAAAACGCATCACAAAAATCTGACCAAAATGATAATCAATCTAAAGAAAATAAACAAAATGATTCTTCACAAAATATGAGCAATTCAGATGATAAAGATCAAAACAAATCTGCTTTGCAAAATGATGTGCAGGAAAATGAAGACCAAAATCAACCGCAATCAAAGGAAAATTCAGCTAACGACTCGACCAAAAAACAAGAAAATCAACAAGATACATCTCAAGAAACAAATACACAAGAAAACGCTACCCCATCACAAGAAAATCAAAATGAACAAGTTTATCCGCAACAAGAAAATGATGATTCTTTAAAAAATCAAGAAAATGCAAATCAAAAAAACACCGAAACAGAACACCTACAAAAAATTGGTGTCGAAACAGACGAACAACCAATTGACCAAACAACGCAAGAAATTTTCAATCTATTAAAAAAAGATCCTTCGTTGCTACTTCGGTACCGTTTAAATGAACAATATAGGAGAAAACCCTAATGTTTCACATCAATAAAACAGCTCTTTGCTTAACGTTTTTATTATTAAGCACAAACGCTTTTGCAAAAGTAAGTGCCTCTTTTTCACAAAATGAAATTGCATATGGCGAACCTGTCATGTTGACTTTTGAATCTGATACCGATATTCAAGGCTTGCCTGATTTAACAAACATTGAACAATATTTTAAAATTCAAGGGAAAAGCCAATCAAGCAATATCAGTGTGGTAAATGGCGTTATGACAAAAAAAAATCAAATATCATACCAACTTTTTCCGCTTAAAAAAGGAGATATTTCAATTGGTCCATTCACACTAAATGGCGAAACAATTGCCCCGTTGACATTAAAAATCACTGATAAACCAATCACAAATGATACACCTAATACACCAGCTTTACCAAATATTATTTTTAAAACAAAAATATTAACACCTGAAATTTATGAAGGTGAAGTTGCCATTTATCAAGCAAGTGTCATTGGGGGCAATTTGCTCAGAGACGCCCAAATCAGTATTCCTAAAATTTCAGATTTATCTGTTTTAACACTTGATGCAGACAAAATAAGCCAAACCATTCAAAATGATGTACCAGTTCAAAATTTTGAACGTTCATTTTTATTAACACCTCAAAAAACAGGGATAATACATATTCCAGAGGCACAACTCTCGGGAGCAATTTTTGATCCCACAAAAAAAAGGCAACCAGAATTTATGGGTGATTTTTTTGAATTTCCATTTGATTTTAATATAACATCTAGAATGATGAAACCTGTTTATTTTCAATCAAATGCGACAGAACTTACAGTACAAAAAAAACCAAATGATTATCAAGGCTGGTGGTTCCCAACAAAGCAAGCATTACTTACAGAGGAATACGTTATTCCCAATAATGTTAAAGTCGGTGATGTAATTGAACGCAAAATCACGTTAAAAGCTATTAATGTGCAAGATGTCAAATTACCCCTTATTGAGCATAGGGAACAAGATGGTTTTTCCCTTTTTTCAAATCAAGAAGAACGTTTTAGTGACTTTCAAAACAATGAATTAATTAGTATTGAAAATCGCACATTCATCCTATCACCACAAAAAGAGGGAAAACTTATCATTCCTGCTGTTGAGATTAAATATTTCAACACACAAACAAAAAAAGAAGATATCATTTCGGTGCCTGAAAAAGAAATTTTAGTTGCCCCTGCCCCCTATGTATCCATTCAAAATACAATCAACAAAAGTGAATTAGCATCTCAAAATAATACGCCACCTCCCCCACCAACAAAAAAAGAATTTAACACAACAATTCTTCTAATTTGTGGAAGTATTTTTTCAATCATTTTGAGTGTTATTCTTTTAATTTTTGTTTTTAAATTTAGAAAAAAAGCACCTGAAAAAATCACTCTAATTGAAGAAATTAAAAAGCCAACTTCAAAACGAAAGAAGAAAAAACCACTCCCCGATTTATATCTTGATTAAAAAAATTAAAAAAGTACTTGACTTTTCAATTAAAATAATGTAAAAAGTTTTAACAGTTTTATTTTTAGTAGGAAAGGATTAGTACAATGGCAAAAAGATGCCTCGTTTCAGGAAAAGGTGTTCAAACGGGTAACAATGTCAGTAAATCAAACCGCAAAACGCGTCGTCGCTTTTTGCCAAATTTACAAAGCGTTGCTATTTATAGTGAAATTTTGGAACAACAAGTCACAATTAAGATCTCAACACAAGGGTTGAGAACAATTGAAAAGAATGGTGGTTTAGATTTATATTTATTGAACACACCAGTTTCTAAATTGTCAGAAGAATCTAAAAAATTGCGTGAACGTATTGAAGGTGCAAAAGCTAAAAAAGCAGCTAACGCAACAGCTTAATTTTAGATTTTATATACAAGTTTAAAAAGACGTTGATATTTTCAACGTCTTTTTTTATTATCAAAAAAGTAAACAGGTCTAAAGCAAAGGACAAAAAATGAGAAAAAACAAATTAAATTCAAAAAATAATACCCCTAAATCCAAATTAAAACTCCTATTAAAAAAAATCTTTTATATATGTGCAGTTTTATTCCTATTAAGCATTATCGGTATCGCCTCAACAGTTATCTACGAAACAATTTCAAACTGGAAATTTCAAAAACTCCCCTATTATCTTTTAACTTTTTTAAGCTCAATCTGCCTCATCGCCATAACAGCTTTGATTGCACTCGCACTCAAACATAAAAAATTATTTTTTATATGTTTAATCAGTATTCCCATCATTCTTATTACTACAATCACAATCAACAAAGTGAATCAGCAAAAACACGTTTTGGGACATAGTTGTTTTGACCCAACACTACACTCTATTTCTGACAAACCCATCATCTATCTTTATCCAACTGAAAAGACAGAGATTTCAATTAAAGTTGGCAATCCTCAAAACCTCACACACACCTATCCAAAATATGAAACAGGTTGG
>CALARE010000068.1 GCA_937888725.1 uncultured Alphaproteobacteria bacterium
TTTATCAATATCATATAGAATGTAACAATATCTATTTTGGTCCCAATTATTATATTAGGGATAATCAAGTGACTTTTATCAATAAGGATTATCAGCTTATTATTGATAATTTTATCATTGATTTTAAAGAAAATAGGGTTTATTTACCCTATCAATCAAACTTTGATAAGAACCCATTAGATGCTTTTTTTGAACTTGTTCAAAAAGAAGTAGAGGGGAAAAAATTAATCCTTCAACGAAAAGGGGATTTAAGTCTGGTCTATGCACAGAATGAGTGCATCTTAAAAGCAAGGAATGGGTCTTTAATCTATGCGAATTTAAAGGGGCCAGATGAATTAAAACAGAGTATTTTTTCAAATCATTCAACGATTGAGGAAATTTATTTTGAAAATGTAACAGAGCTTTCCACGCATAGCATTCATAACTGTGCTCGGTTAAAAAAAGCCTATTTCCCCAAGTGTTTGGTTGTAAATTCTGATTCATTTACTTATGTGCCACTTTTGGAGGAAGTGGATTTATCCAAAGTTAAGACGATTTCTACTAACTGTTTTTGCGGCAAAATGAATGTAAAAGAGTTGAATTTCCCCTGTCTTGTAAAAATTGAAAAAAGTTCGTTTCAGTCAATGAGTGGGGTGGAAAAAATAACGGCTCCTGTGCTGAAAAATATGGGGGATGGTGTGTTGATGATGTGCGATACAGTACAAGAGGTTAATTTTCCCTTGTTAAAAAATTTAGAAGGGTTTAATTTTCATCTTTGTCCTATGTTAGAAAAAGTTTTTCTCCCAAAAGTGAAAAAAATAGGGGAAAACTCATTGACTATGAATAAAGGTTTGCAAGAATTGAATTGCCCAGTGGTTGAGGAAATAGGGGAGGATGTTGTTTGTTCAAATAAGAGTTTAAGAATCGTTCATATGCCGAAGTTAAAAGTGATAGGACCAAGCTCTTTTTCTTCAAATGATTCTCTTAAACATCTCGTTTTAAACGAGGTGCTCAAAATTGAATATAATGCGGTTTCTTCAAATAAAAATTTAACATTTTTATCGCTTAAAAAAGTTGAAGAATTGGATGGAAATTGTTTTTTTGATAATCCAAAATTAAAAAGGATTTATTTAGACGCTTATAAAGGCGAAGATTTACCGTATATGTTTTATGGTGCCAAAATGTTGAATGAAATTTATTCACCTTATCTAGATGAAAACTCTAAAAAAGATTTGCAGATATATTTGCATCAAAAAATCAGATGGTTATCAAAAAAAGATATCACTAATGAGCGAGATTCTTAACGCATATTATCCCACATAAGATTATTTTTGTTAATGGTGTAGATATCCTCAATTTGAGGGCGATTGTAAACCGTGTAAAGCACATTGTAAAATTTTTGAACCCAAGGGTTGCGGTGTCTTTCTAGTATGATTTTTGAAAGATTGGTGCCAAAAACGGAGAATAAAGAATTTTCAATTTTTTGAGAAAAATCATCCGTTCTTAATACCCCACTTTTTGTTTGGTAAAAGGGTTTCTTTTTCTATAAATGATAAAAATTTAAATTTTTGCTTGCTTTTTAAAAATAAAAAGAATATAATACCTCAAAATGTCGGGTTGAGTGCCCGTTTTTGGTTGGTG
This sequence comes from uncultured Alphaproteobacteria bacterium, assembly GCA_937888725.1. Lineage (GTDB taxonomy): Bacteria > Pseudomonadota > Alphaproteobacteria > CAAHEQ01 > UBA3637 > RGIG4140. The sequence continues at coordinate 1,621 of CALARE010000068.1, forward strand.
GATAGGGAAACTTATCCGCTTTGGTTGGAAAAATGCCTCTTGATTTAACTTTTTGCTTGACAAAGTTATAAAAAGAGTGTATAAAACAGTCCTATTTTGTGAAAGTAAAGGGATATAAAAATGTTTGCAGTAATTAAAACAGGCGGAAAACAATATAAAGTTGCGAAAGATTCTGTTATTGTTGTTGAAAAATTAGCTGGTGAAGCAGGTTCAGCTGTTTCATTTAATGAAGTCTTAATGGCTGGTGATAAAGTTGGTACACCACTTGTTGAAGGTGCAACTGTTAGCGGTGAAATCGTAAAACAAACTCGCGGTGAAAAGGTTATCATCTTCAAAAAAATTCGCCGTCATGGGTATAGACGTAAAAAAGGTCATAAACAAGATTTGACAGTTGTTAAAATCACAGACGTCAAAGCTTAAGAGATAAAGGAGAAGACAAATGGCACATAAGAAAGCAGGCGGTAGTACTAGAAACGGTCGTGACTCTGAAGGTAGACGTTTGGGTTTGAAAAAATCTGGTGGTCAATCTGTTATCGCTGGCAACATCATTGTTCGTCAACGTGGTACAGTTTATCGTCCAGGTGACAATGTCGGTATCGGTAAAGATCATACATTGTTTGCAACAGCTGATGGTGTTGTTCAATTCAAACATTCGTTTAAGGATAGGGTTTACGTTTCAGTCGTAGACGCAGAATAAAACGTTTTAGACGATATCTAATTAATAAAATCACACTCTCATGTACTTTTTTTGGTACACCACGAGTGTGATTTTATTATTATATCCTCGTTTAAAACGATTATTCACCTTGGGTGATATCTGAAGGTGGCTAAAAGCTTATGTACTTTTTTGTGTACACGACGCTTTTTAAGTCACCTTTATCTATTCGCCTAAAACGTTTTATTA
>CALARE010000069.1 GCA_937888725.1 uncultured Alphaproteobacteria bacterium
AGTTTACCAATCAACGGAACACTTAACCCCCTTCCCCAACCCAAAAAGGATTTATCAAAATGACAGAACAACTTAATTCAAATCAAACACAAAACGCATCCTTTCCAAAAGCCATCACATTGGTGGGGCAAGCAACCGTTTTTCACGCCATTGAAAAAGGAGATTTAGACACAATTAAATTCTATGTTTCCCATGGCTATGAGGTGAATGAAGACATGGGAATGGTAACACCTTTAACCCTTGCTATCGCACAGAACAAACCAGCCATTATGGATTATCTTATCAGACAAGGTGCTGATGTGAATAAAGCTGATAAATCAGGCTTAACACCCATTGAAATTGCCATCCATTATGGGTATTTAGATACCGTACAAGCCTTGCTTGATAATGATGTAGACGTCAACACCCCCAATGAAAATGGTGACATTCCTTTACATATCGCTAGCAAAAATGCCAAAATTAAAATCATTGATCGCATTGCCCCTTATACAGAAGATTTAAATCTTTTAAACAACGAAGATAAAACTCCTTTAATGATAGCGGCTGAGAATGGCTATCCCACAACAACAGCAACGCTTATTCAAGCTGGGGCTGATGTGAACACAAAAAATTCAAAAGGACAAACAGCTTTGATGCTTGCAGCTAAAGGGGATAACGCTTACACTTTAAGACTTCTTGTCAAACAAACGCTTGAAATTGACTCAGCTGACAACCAAGGCTTAACCCCTTTGCATTATGCTGCTGAAAATAACAACACCAGTGCTGCGCAAGTGTTGCTCACACAAGGAGCAAATCCCAACAAACACGCTCAAAAAGATGGGGCAACCCCTTTAATTTTAGCTATTAAAAAAGGGCATTATGATGTGATTGAAACGCTTTTGAACAATAACGCTCATGTGAATGAACCTTCCAAATATGGCACACCTCTTGATTATATTCAAGGGATTCTCATGCGTCCTGAATTGGTGCCAGCGTTTGAAAGAAACATCCTCCACACCCAAAAATTGTTAAAAAAAGCTGGGGCAAAAACATTAGAAACGCTTGAAAAAGAGATGCAAGAAACCCTCTCAACACCTCCTTGCTTTGCCTTGCCAACGCCTGTTGCTTTTCAAAAGCCTGTAGCTCCTTTTATCAAAACGCAAAACACACTTGAAAAAGAATAAAGAAAGGATAAAAAATGCCCAATATTTTGCATCAAGAAATTCAAAAAGCGATTAGGAACTCTCAATATAACGTCGCATTTGACGATAGTGAATATGATTTTTCAGCAATTAGAAGCACCCTCCAATCCAACCCAAGCCTTGTCAACTCAACTGACAATGAGGGGAACACGCTTTTACATATCTTATGCAGAACAATTTCTGACAATAACTTGGTACATGGTTTACATGTTGAAAATGTTTTGGCTTTCAAACCCAATCCTCTCATTAAAAACAAGGATGGTTATTTGCCAATTGATTATTTAAAAGAAAAATCAAAACCGTTTGAAACATTAAAAAATTATCACAAACATTATAATCAGATAACTTGTTTTACCTCCCAATTATTTAGGAAAACGCACCTTTCTAAGGAAGAAAAAGCCCTTCATGATGCAATTATGAGAAGCCTTTGTTCTTTTGAATATATCCGCTGCTTTGATGTTGCAAGATATGACTTTTCAAAGGTTCATCAACTCTTGCAATCAAACCCCAAACTTATCAATACCCAATATAATCACGGAAACACCGTTTTACATCTTTTTTGCCAAACTGCAAACAATTCTATAGTGCGTGGATTAAACATCAATGAGCTTTTAGCATTCAAGCCAAACCCATTTTTGATGAATGAAGATGGCTACTTACCCATTAATTATTTAGAAAATTGCGCTTATGAAAAAAAATGTTTAAAAATCTATCAAAACCATTACAAAAAAACGAACATTTTAACTATCATGTTTAACAAATTATTAACTCGTCAAAACGCTTAATTAAAAAGGAGTATTTTATGACCAATATTTTGCATCAAGAATATAAAAAAATATTAGATAAACAAGGTTCCATTTCAAGTGAGGATTTAAAACCCTTAGAAGAAATCCTCGATAACCACCCTGAGTTGATTAATTCAAAAGATACAAAGGGTGCAACACTTTTGCACAACTGTGCCATTTCATGTCACACACCGTGGAGAAAACGACTTTTAGAAAACCTTATAATCCGTCAAGCCAATCCTTTTGTGGAAGATAATGATGGCATCACACCTAAGATGGAAGCTGCTAGATGTGGCAATTCAACAGCCTATCAACTATTAAGTGCTTATGAAGACCGCATCCGCACCAAAGAACTTGCAAAAGCACTCAACGCTCTATCTGTTTTAGGCTCTTTGATACACACAACTTCCACCGTTAATATGACAAAAAAGATTGAGGCGAGCATTCTTCTTGAAAATGTTGCTGCCACATTGATGGGTTCTCGTCAAATAGGTGATTAATCCCCATTTAAAAAGGAGTATTTTATGACCAACATTTTACATCAAGAAATTCAAAAAGCGATTGATAAAGCCGTCTGCGACCCATATGACAACAGCGTTTTATATGATTTTTCAAATGTGAAAAAAGTACTCCAAGAAAATCCAAATTTAATCAATTCAACAGATTCAAGGCGTAATACGCTCCTCAACATTTTTGCACAATTGGGGTTAAGAGGGTTCACCCTTTCTCGTGATTACGCGGTTACAAATATGACATTGATGGATATTTTAGCCTACAATCCAGACCCATTTATTAAAAACAACACTGGCAAATTACCCCTTGATTATGTTGATAAAAATCTTTATTCCTATGCCGAATTATCCAATTATCAAACAAGTTTTACGGCTCATTCAAAAGATTTGCTCAATCACTTTGTGGCTCTTTATGGGGCTCAGCAATCAGAGGAGAACATAAAAACACGTCAATCCCTTTCGGCTCAAGATATTTTTCATCTTGAAATTCAAAATGTGCTGAAAAATAGAGCGTATAATCAAAGGACTTGCCGTTCAACGTATGATTTTTCGTATATCAAAATGATGCTAGAGGATAACCCCTCGCTTATTGATTCTCAAAATGAAGAAGGCGACACCCTCTTGCACATTTTTTTAAAGCTCCAGGATAAAGAGATTACAGGCTTAACCTTAGATGATATTTTAAAACATAAACCCAATCCAGCCTTGTTGAACAACTGTTATTTAATGCCGATTAATTTGGTTTTAAAAGAAACATCAGATTATCGAAAATTAAGCACTTATCAAAATAATTTTATCAAATTAGCTTTTCAAAAAAAGCTTCGACAACAGCATCAACATTAACTTTTATAAAAAAATGAAAGGATCATCCCTATGTTAACTGAAGAACTCACCGATAAATATAAACTTATCATTCAACAACTTGGTACTGCTGCAACAAAAGAAGAAATTGTTGAAGCAAACCTCATCCCAGAGATTAAAGACTTGTTATCTCAAGGGGTTTCAGTGGATACAAAAGACCTCACAGGCTACACATTATTGCACTACCTTGCCTTTTCCAAACCAACAAAAGAGTTGGCTGAAGAAAATAGAGCAACTGGCAATTATGACCTTATACTTGACATCCCAAGCGTTGTTTCATGGTACAAACCAAACCCATTTATCAAAGATTCTTTTGGATACACAGCCTCCTTTTTAGCTGCTTATGCTGAAGATACAAAGGGTTATCAAATGCTTTTGTCTTATGAATCTAGCTATGCCACAGCTCGCACGGCCTCAGCCATTGAGCATTTAACTGAAATGAACTTGATGGCAGAATATGTGGATGGTCGTGGCAATATTATTTCTCATGCTGCCCAACAAAAAAAAGGCTTTTTTGTCAAACGGAATAATATTTTAAAAATCGCTCAACAATTGCGAGGTGAATATATCAAAGATTAACTCTTTATTGAAAGGTTAAAAAATGAATAAAACAACTTTTGCTTCAAAATTTTTAGGTATTATTGAAAAATATCTTTGTTGCCAAAGAAACTTCTTTTTTGAAGACATTTTGGCAGATCTTAAAAATGATCCAACCCTCATTGATGCACAAGACAAATACGGCAACACCCTTTTGCATTACATAGCAAAATTTCCAACAAGAATAAAAATCCGTAAAAAATCAACGTACTACGAAAATCAGCATGTTATTACCGACTTTGATTTAAAAGCAATTTTGCCATTCAACCCCAACCCTTTTGTTAAAAATAACAATGGCTTTACCCCTCGGATGGAGGCAGAAGAAAACCCCAATTCTCAATTGGCACGTCAATTATCAGCTTATGAATCAAGCTATCAAGCTGATTGTTTAGCATCAGCGATTGAGGCACAAAGTGCTATCTTACAGCATCAAGTGATGGAACATCAAATCTATAAACCAAAAACAGGCACAGGCTATCCTCTTCCTAAATGCACCCTACATAGCCCCTATCATCGCCAACCACAAGAGGTGCTAAAGGCAAGAGATCAACTCCAAGTTATTGTGAAAAAATTGCGTGGCAACCCCAACGAAAAATCTTAATGCACAGTTTGATTAAAAAAGGATAGCAAATGACACAAGAAATTCAAACACCTTATCAAAATAACCCCGTTTTGAAAGAAACATTTCAAGCCCTTTTAAAGGGTCGATTTTACCGTGCAAGTGGCAAAAAGGAATATGATTTTTCTGGTGTTGCAAAAGCGTTGCAAGAAAATCCGCACCTTGTTGATTCTCAAGATGAAAATGGCAATACAGTTCTGCACATTTTGGCAAAGCATCAAGGGGATTCAATCAAAGGCCTTTCCTTTGAAACACTGTTTAAAATGGGGGCTAATCCTTTTATTCAAAATACGGGGGGATTAACACCAAGAGGATTAATCCCCCTACACTCTTTCCCCAACGAATATGGGAAATTATCCGCCTATGAATCCGCCTTTCAAGCCAGCAAAATAGGCCTTGCCCTTAAAGCACTCAAAGATATTCTCACCCATCAAACTTATCAAAAAGATGCGGTTCTTAACAGTGTTGACCCAATGCATGAGTCTTGGCAAGCTGAAACCGTTCAATCAGCTCATATTGCTCTTGATTACGTTGCTCGTGCCCTTATTGGTAACCGCCAAAATGGGTAAAGGCTCAATTATAAATCATTCGCAAAAAATATCCCACCCAAGCAATTGTAAACAAACACAAATAAAAACGCACAACTATGAACTGCCCCAAAAGTTAAACAGAAAAAAGCCCCCTGTTAGCTCATGACAAAAAGGGGCGAGATAATGTACACCTGTATAAATCACAACAGAATCACGCCTGTTGGCTCATGACAAAAAGGGGGAAAGAATAATGGTTTAAACCTACGTTTAAATCGCTTTAAACAATCTGTTGAGCCTTTAACAAACGTTCCATATCATCATAAAACGCATCTAATGTTGAAATGTAATCCACTTTATCCATAAACAAATCTTCTTGAAACAAATCCGTCACATCAAACAATTGTGTAAACCCATAAATCGCAAAGATTAAACGCCCCTTAAACACCGCCACACGCATCGGAACACGCAACAAATCTTGCACACCCTTTTTTGCAGGACGCAACTCAATGTTCCCGATTTGTGAAATATTAGAAAAAGCATCTCTAACCTTTTGAATTTTCCGACAAATATCAGTTGTTAAAAAGGCACGCCCCTCTTTCACCTTATTTGAAAAAATGGCATATTCTTGCATAAATTTTTTATTTATCAGAGAGTTAACCTCTTTCATCTCAGGGATAAAACGCAATTTGTCACTATCTATCACCAAATGCGGTACTTTTTTATCAATCGGAAAGCTTAAAATCGTCACATCATCTTCAATAGCCGTTTCTTGCACCTTTAATAACGCAATTGAAAAATCACCATACGCCCACGCCCCATCAAACAAATGCAACACTTCAACATCATTGGTGGGAAATAACTGGGCATGAATAAGCATTTTTTGCAAAGCATGCTCTCCCTTAATATTGGTTGAAAAACCAAATGGAGCCATTAACAGTTGGAACAATCCCCGTTGAAAAGGACGGTCACTTGTTCTTGCTTTCAAACGAAAATGTGTGAATAGATAAACATCTGCCACAAAAAGAAGTAACAATACATAAAAAACAATCTGTGTTGGTTTATAAATAATCAAACCAATCAAAACCAAACTCATGATAAAAGAAAGAAGAATTAATACATCATAAAACCGCAATTGTTTTTCTTCTTTTTCTAAAAACTGATGCCTTTTTTCAATAAAATGGGTGATATTTTCTTGCGTCTGATCAAAAAAATGCTCTTTTGAGATGATATTTTTTATCATAATATACTTCCTCGACAGATAAACCCACCTTTTTATAGGTGGGTGGATGTTCGCTACTATAACCAAAGAGAATATAGTCCTGCCTATTCAGGTGGAAACCTTATTTAGCAGGCATCCACCCTTGATATAAGCACAATTGCACTTATAAAAAAGGGGATGCCCTGTCAACTTTCGAACATAAGGAACAAGATAGTTGACTGCCCTCTTTGGTATTCGGATAGCGACATCCTAGTCAGATCGGGCTAACCCGACACTTTATCATACACAAACTTTGCCCTAAAATCAAGGGAAAAATCATCCAAATACCAATCACACAAAAACAGATTAAAAAATCTTTGAGAGGACGTCTTTTTCTTTCTCTTTTTCTTCGGCCTTTTTAGAAAATTCAATGTACAATTGATTGCCTTGTTCAAGTTCTTTATCACCGATTTCAGCCTCAATTGCATTAATTGCATTTTGAATGGTCAAATTCAACGTATCTTTTGAATTATCCAAAGCGACCTTTAACCAAGCATAACATTGCCCTGGACGAGGGGCATCAACACCCTTGCCCTCACAATAGCATTTTGCCAATTGATATTGTGCATATGGGTCGCCAGCTTCAGCCCCTTTACGGTACCAATCAACCGCAGCAGGCGTATTTTGGAAACGAGAACGCAACAAGTCACCATAATAAGCATACGCCTCAATCTCACCTTTTTTAACAGCTGTATTAATTTGTTTTTCAATCGGTGAAAAATCTTTTGTAATAGAGGCATTTACAATCATTTCTTGTGAAACAGAATATTTACGCCCATCGGTTAATAAAACTTCACCCTGTGCCAACATTAATTGCACTGACTCTGGGTCATTAAACCCTTTAATCACAGGTGTTGGGATAAGGAGTAAATCATCCTTTGGCACGGATTGTTGTGGCGTAATCGGACGCCATTCACGGGCTCTCCTTTGCATTTGAAGAAGAACCTCTTGTTTCTTAATCTTTTTAACAAGAGCATCTCGTTGAACAAGAGCCTCTTTTCCAACCTCATCTTCAGCATTATAAGCCGCGATAATACTGTACCAAGCATACGCATCAGGAATATTTAAAACACCAGGGTGTGTTGAACGCAATTCAGCCAATTTTTGTTGTGCCCACACATATCCTTGGCGTGCAGAACGGCTAATCCATTTAAGCCCATTTTCAAAATCTTGTGGGACACCCCAACCGACAAAATAATGAATACCCAATTTAAATTGAGCCCCCGCATGTCCCCTTAAAGCACTCATCAAATAATAACCAAATGAGTTTTGATAATTTTGTTCCACATTTTTACCTTGAGCAAACATCTCACCCAATTCATAAAGAGCATCAGCTTGCCCAGCAAAAGCAGCCCGTTTTAAATATCTCAAACCTGTTTCAAATTCTGGATCTTCTGGTGATTTAGATGCCGCAAGCAAGATTTGTGCCAATTCATAAGCCGCGTCAATATTATACGCACTTTCTGCTTTTTTGTAATATTCAATCGCAAGTGTATCATCTTTTGGCACACCCAACCCTTGTGCATACATTTTGCCGAGATAATAATAAGCCGTTGCATCTCCTTCATCTGCCAAATACGAAAATTCAGCAAAAGCCTGCTCATAACGGCTGATTTTAAAAGCTGTCAAGGCATCTGACAAATCCGCCATCGCTGTTGTGGATAGCAAACAAATTCCTAAAAATGCTGATAATGAAAATCGTTTCATTTTTTTCCTCCAAGAAATAACCCTTTTCTTTTACTTTAACACATTATTTTAAACTTGTAAACGGATTATTTTAAATAATGTTCAGGATTAACCACCTTTGTTTTATACCTCAACTCAAAATGCAATTGTGGTGTTTTAACATTCCCTGTATGCCCAACTAAAGCGATATTTTGCCCCTTTTTAACCGTTTGCCCCTTTTTAACAAGGAGCTTTTGATTATGGGCATAAGCACTTATCCACCCGCTTTTATGGCGAATAAGCACCAAATTACCATACCCCTTTAACCCATTTGATGCATATCCAACGACGCCTGCCTCTGCCGCTTTCACAGGAGAGCCAGCTTTTGCCTTTATGTTAATACCATCATTTTGTTGCCCTTTGGCATTGAGTCCAAATTTTGAAACCACATTCCCTTTAACAGGCCACGCAAACCGTTTTTTTGATTGCCAATAAGGGATTTTTGCACTCTTTCTTGCCACCCCTTTTGACCCCTTTTGTGGTGTATTTTTAACCTGTAAAGGTTCCTCCTTCGCCCGATCAAGTGCAGTATAGGTATTAAGTTCCCGCCCTTGTTTCCTGCGTGTTTTTTGCGTATTTTTTAAAGCAACATCTTCATTTGATTCCACCTTTAACCGTTGCCCTAAATGAATGGTATACGGTTCTTTTAACGCATTAACCTTAGAAAGCTCATGCACGCTCATATTATATCGTTTTGAAATATTATAAAGCGTATCCCCTTTTACAACAGTATGCATCTTTGGTTGTGGAATCTTCAGCTTTTGCCCCACACGCAATGTATATGGTTGAGAAAGATTATTTTCCCTAATCACCGCTTTCATCGAAAGGTTATTCTTTTTAGTTAGTGAATAAAGCGTGTCCCCTCTTTTGACGTACAAAAACTCACCGTCAGAATGATACCCTTGACAGCCTCCAAGCAAAAAAGCTCCCAAAATCAATAATGAAAAACATCTCACCATTTTCATCATAAAGACATTTTAACCATATCTTTAAATAAATGCAAGTGTTATTTTTATCTTTAAAATCAACAAATTAAGACATTGACTTATCTTTTGTGGGATAAAGTGGCATCTTTTGTTCTGGATCAAGGTCAACTTCATATCCAACACCAAGACGTGCCAACAATGAGGAGTCTGGCGTTTTTTCAGGATGCTTTTCTTGAACAGTAACACTCACACCATCAACACCTTTTGTTGTATGACCCAGTTCTTCAGCGGTTTTTGCCCCTTTTTCTAACAAAAGGCGCCACATCGTTTTATAAGATTCATAACTTGCCATGTCATTTGAAGCTAATGCACCATCCATACATTCTTTGACAACATCAAGTGCTGTTCTTTTGCCCTTTTCTTTATCTGTTGAAACAATATTCATATCTGGGTTTGCCTCCATAATCATGTGGAAGATCTCCAAATCCCCCTGTTCAATACTTGCCATCAACGGGGTTAAATTATGCTTTTCATCTATGTTGTTAATGTACCCAGGATAATGATCAAGCAAAATAGAAAGATCCTCTTTAAAACCATTTAAACAGGCATGAACTATATCTTCTTGTCCTTTAGGTAAATTATATCTTTCAATTATCAAATCAATATTTTTTCGACCACCACGGACATGAAGATGTTGGCCAATTTCATAAAGTTTATCCTTAGATTCTGCCCCTTCTCTCAACATTTGAAGGGTTATATCATATGCCGTCTTACCATCACTTCTCACAATATTTGGCCGAGCACCCTTTGCAAGCAAAAGCTCAACAATATCTGACCGTCCCATTTCAACCGCTTGCATTAAAGCCGTCATATTATCATTTGGCGAACATTGATTCAAATCAACTGGATAATGCTTAAGCACATGTTCAACTGTCTCTTTTTTTCCATGCACAACCACATCAAGAAGGGGGAAAACGCCTGTTTTCTCATCAACTTGATTAATATCAAAACCATCTCTTATAATAGCATCCATTTTTGCTAAATCATTTGCCGTTAATGCCTTAACAAATTCATCATAGAAGAATTCTTGTCTTTTGGCTTCAAAAGCTTCACCCCGCCCCGTTTTTTGTTTTAACCGCGGTTGTGTTTGCAAAGACCTTTTTGTTCGCTTAACTTTCAAATGACCTGTTGGTTTAAATGATCCACTTCCTATATTTTCAAGGGTACGGCGTTCTTTATCTGGCAAACTTGAAATAGGGATAGCTTCCTCACTGTTATTCAGGTCTATTACACCGCCATCTTCCGTTATAATAACCCCATCCCCCGTTGGTACTGACTCAGATGCTAGAGCTTGCTTTTCAGCTGGCGTGGCTGGCTCGACTGCTGGAGTCTGTGTTTCAACGACCGTTGCCTTCGCTGGCTCAGGTGCTGGCTCAACTGCTGGCTGAGGAGCTATCTGAGGAGCTGGCTCAACGACTGGAGCTGCCTCAGGTGCTGGCTGAGGAGCTGGCTCAGGAGCTGGCTGAGGTGCTGGCTCAACGACTGGAGCTGACTCAACGACTGGAGCTGGCTCAACGACCGTTGCCTTCGCTGGCCCAGGTGCTGGCTCAGGTGCTGGCTCGGCTTGCTGAGGAGCTGGCTGAGGTGCTGGCTCAAGTGCTGGCTGAGGTGCTGGCTCAGAAGCTAGCGTGGCTGGCTGAGGAGCTGGCTCAGGTGCTGGCTGAGGTGCTGGCTCAACTGCTGGCTCAACGACCGTTGCCTTCGCTGGCTCGGGTGTTGCCTCAACATTCATTGTTGTCTGCGGTTCATCCACACGGGATAGAGCAAAGTTTAACTCTGTCCGAACAGGAATAGGAACTTTTCTCGTTGAAAGCTCTTTTTCCAATGCTAAAAGGGCACGCTGTTCATCGGTATACGCCCCCTCATCCTTGCCCGCTAATTCTGAATTTAAACGCTGACGCAACACATCAAAAAACGTATTGCCATCCACATCTTTATATCCTAATGCATAATTGTATGTTAAAAAGGCTCGAATCGTATCTGCATCAGCATATTTTGCGGCCAAATGAATGGGCGTTTCTTTTTTTGAATTGCTTTTTGCAACATCAGCACGCTTTGCTATCAAGGCCTCAACAACTTGTTTATTCCCAGAAACAACAGCCATATGCAACGGTGTATCTCCGCTGGCATTTGCCATACTCACCACACTTCCTGCATTGATAAGTAAATCAACAATTGCCTTGTTCCCACGATCACCCACAAAATGTAACGCTGAATTACCATCATTATCCGTTGCATAAACATCAACCTCCTTGGCAATCAAGGCTTTAATAACCGCTTCATTCCCATGCTCAACCGCACGATGAAATATCGTTTTTCCATCTTCATTTTTCACAGTTAAATCGGCCCCAGCATTAATTAAAGAAAGTGCTGTTTCTTCATCAAATCCACCTTTTGATAAAAGGGATAATAACGCTTGACCAAGTTCTGCTGGACTTTTTTCCACCACAGCTGTTGGCGTGGTTGGAGCTGGTTCTGCGGGCGTGACAGCTGGAGCTGGCTCAACTGCTGGCTCAACTACTGGCTCTGCGGGC
>CALARE010000070.1 GCA_937888725.1 uncultured Alphaproteobacteria bacterium
GTAGGTTGTCAACAACATACGGATATTGATGAACCCGAATACAGTGGTGAGCCAATTGCTACGGTTACATGTTCACGGACATGTCCTGTGGCAACGACGACACCACCGACGACGACACCAAAGACGACAACGCCGTCCACAACGCCAGTTCCAGAAACAACAGATCCTTGTGTGGAATATATGAATTTGGTGAACAATCCAGGAAGTGGTAATTCTTCAATGGAAAGATTCTCAGCCTCATCAGTTTATCAAAAATGCTGTGAAGAAGCTGGTGGTACGTATGAGTGGTCTGAAGGTGTTTGTTGTACGGATTGTGGTGCGACAACCACTCCATCAGAAACATCAACGAGTACCTCAACAACAACTTCATCAGAATGTGTGCCGCCGCCACCACCAGATTGTCCAGCTGGGTATGTTGCATCGACATCAATGGGTGAAGATTGTATCTTTGTACAAGGGGAAAATTGCCCAGGTGAAACAGGGAATACTCAACTTTGTTGTCCAGATCCTGTATCATCAACGACTACCTCAACAACTACATCTACTTCGACAACTACATCTACAAGTACGTCCACTTCAACAAGCACATCCACAAGTACTTCGACATGGACAACAACATACAATTGTGCTGATGTGATGACAGATGATGGAGGTGTAAAAGGTGACTATCCTTATGATGTGCAGGTAGACTGTTGTACACAATATTGTGAAGCTCAAGGTTGCACGTATAGCTTAGTGCAAACAACAGGCGGTTGTTATTGTGATTGTCCTGCCACGACAATTGATTGTAAAAAAGTCTTTTATAATAGCGATTTTGAGTATAATAAAAACACCCCAGGAGCAGATGAGTGTTGTAACTCAATGTGTCAAAGTGAAAGAGGGGTATCTGGTGCTATTGATTCTACAGGATCATGCTGTTGTGGCCCAGACTGTGTCTCATCAACGAGTACATCTACGAGTACGACTACATCTACAACATCAACACCTGTTACAACTGAAAAATGTAAATGTCCAAGTGGCTATCCATATTTATCAGGGAGTGACACAAACTTGGGACGCTGTAATCCTGAAGAAGATCGCATTATGGAAGCACCAGATTATGGATGTATAATTAAACATTGTTACCCAAGTGGTAGCTCTAGTGATCCAACAGGTTGTTATGGTATACATTGTTGTAAATATATACCAGGTGAGACAACCACAACATCAACCACAACGTCAACACCAGGGACAAGCGTAACTACCAATCCAGCCACTGAAGAATGTTGTGTATATTACATCGACTAGAAATCAGCCACCGAATGGTGGCTTTTTTCTTATTTGTTGTGATGCATAAAATAGATAACCGTTGTTGATGCTATGCATCACCTGTACCTTTACCGCTATACTATCTTGCATACACAGACGCCATACTTTACCATCGCTACACATCATGCACCCCACACTCACCTATGCCCCACGCCACACCTCTATATCCACATCCAATACACCTTGCCACCTTACACCTCATCATCTCTATCCACATCCCGCACGCTCCACCGTACTCCGCACACCTCTCGTCACCTCAGCCTATTGCACCGTTTCCCTCTGAAAAGTGTTGAAAATGACGTGATTTTTACTTTTTCTTCGGCTATATTGGAATCAGATTCCATTTTAGCCGAAGTTTTTTGTGCGTTTTAGCAAATGCTTGATAGATAAAAAGCTATAAAATTTATATGTGATTCTTTATGCTAACGCAATTAAACAAAGAGCCATAACCAAAAAACCAGTTAATAAGCCGTAAATACTCAATTTGCTGTCGGTTGCCTTTTGAGCAAGGGGATAAAGACTTGCAAATGATATATATATCATCACGCCTGCAATAAAGGCAAAAATTGCTCCCATTAGTTGATTGTTAATAAATGGAAGTAAAATAAAATATCCAATAACTGCACCAATGGGTTCAATAAGCCCCGACAAAAAGGAGTAGAAAAATGCTTTTTTGCGACTCCCTGTAGCATAAAAAATAGGGATAGAAACGGCAATCCCTTCTGGGATATTGTGTAATGCCATGGCAAGTGCCACCAAATAAGCTATGGATGTTTGGTTTAATGCAGACATAAAGGTGGATAACCCTTCGGGGAAATTATGTATCGCTAAAATGATAGCGACAAATAATCCCGTTTTTAAAAGAGAAGTATTTTTGATATGAGAGTCTTTTGTTTGCTTTTCATTGGGGGCGGGCTCAGGGATAAATTTGTCGATGATAATTGCAATTATTATTCCTATAAAAAATGCTAAATTGCAGATGAATAGGGCGGGTTTTTTCTCATACGTTTTTGATAGAAGATTTTCAGCTTCTGGCAATAATGTTGTAAACGAAACATAGATCATCACGCCAGCTGAAAACCCAAGCATAAATGATAAAAATTTAAAATTATCCCGTTTTAAAAAAAGAGAAATAAAAGAACCAATCCCTGTGGATAATCCTGTTAAAAGTGTTAAGCTAAATGCAAATAAAAAATTATTTTCAATCATCAAAGATATTATTCTCCCTTAATTGTGATGAGAGTTATTTCATTGAACGTGCCAATTCGGGCAGGAAAACCTCCCCATAAACCCGTTCCGTTTGATACATAAAGATGCGATTTGTTGGTCGTATATAACCCTCTTAAAAATCCTTTGTTAGATAATTTAACAATTACATCAACGGGGAATGTCATACCACCATGTGTATGACCAGATAATTGTAAAAAGATATTATAAGGACCTGTTTTTTTAAACACATGAGGGTGGTGTGCTAATAAAATGCGTAAACTCTTATTATCAGCGGTATTGAATGTTTCTTTTAACAAGTCATCGGCTCTTTTTTCTTGATATTGGGCACCAAAATCAATGCCTCCAAGCGTGATGTTTTGTCCCTCATGCAAAAGGGATATATGCTCATTATAAAGAACAGGGATGTTTAATTTTTTGAAAAAATTTTTCCACTCTTGTGGATGGTGATAGTATTCATGATTGCCAAAAACAATAAACGTGCCAAGCCGTGCTTTTAATTTTGTAAGTTGTGAAAGCTCTTTTCCTAAAACACGAGGCGAATTGTCAATTAAGTCGCCTGTAATGACAATTAAGTCGGGATTAAGAGCGTTTGTTTTTTCAATCGTTTTATTAAGCCAAACGCCATCAAACCCTTGACCAATGTGAAAGTCGGATAATTGTACGATTTTAAGCGGTTCTTTTTTCGTGGATAAAAGAGGGGTTTTAAGTGTGATGTGTTTTATCTCTGGTACACGTCCAGCCTGCCAAATGGCATAAATGCTAGCAAACATACAAATAATGACCAAAATGTTTGGAATGTGATTATAAATAGGGTGAAATAATCGGTACAAATCTAAAAAGAATGTTGCGGTAAATAAATAAACCAATAAAATTTGTGAAAAAGAGGCAACTTTTGATACCCATGGGGGAAGTATATTGCCAAAAAATAAAACAATCCATAAATTAAGAAGTGCAGGTAATAAAATGATTGATAACGCAATTTTAATGTATAACGGTACTGTGAGTAAACTAACTAATCGCCATTCGACATAGCCATAAAGTACACTCATAAATAAAAATGAATAAAGCAAAAACATCTTTCCCTCAATCGTTGTCTTGTATAGCTCTAAATATAGATTGTTTTTATAGATACAACAAGAGTTTTTTGAAATGATGGTTTTATTTTTGCATAGAATGTGTTATAATCAATAAAAATTTTAAAATTATTATAATGAGATTGTTATGGCAGAAAATTTGGCACCGATTTTTTCACTTAAAAATATATCACTTCATTTTGGGCTTAACCCATTGTTTGATGATTTAACATTGCATATTAAACAAGGGGATAAAATTTGTTTGATTGGGCGTAATGGATCTGGAAAATCAACATTGCTTAAGGTGATTGCTGGACGGATAGAAGTGGATTCGGGGGAGGTTTTTTCTCAGCCAAATATTAAAGTTGCTTATATGGAGCAAGAATCTGATTTTGCTGGTTATAGCACGCTTAAAGATTATATTTGCTCGGGATTATCAGCGTCTGATAAACATGCTATTTATAAAGCGGATATTTTAATTGATGCGTTGAAAATTAATGCAGAGCAAGATGTTTTGACAGCCTCTGGTGGCGAGAAAAAGAAAGCTGCACTTGCACAAGCTTTGATACAAGAACCCGATATTTTGTTGCTAGATGAACCAACTAACCACTTGGATATTGTGACAATTGAAAAGTTAGAAGATATAATTAAATCCTTTTCAGGAGCGGTTATTGTGATTAGCCATGATAGACGTTTTTTAACCAATATTTCAACTGCTACGATTTGGTTGGATAGGGGAAGTTTGCATGTTAATGATAAAGGCTATGCTTTTTTTTATGAATGGCAAGAAGAAATTATTAATCAAGAAATTATTGAACAAAAAAATTTAAATAAACGCATTCAAGAAGAAACAGAGTGGCTTCATAAAGGTGTTACAGCACGGCGTAAACGAAATATGGGAAGGTTGCGTCGGTTACAACAACTAAGATTAGAACGTAAAAATCAAATCAAACAAACAGGTTCTGTGAAACTGGAGGTTGATAAAGGAGCTATTCAATCAAAGCTCATTTCTGAGGCAAAACATATTTCAAAATCATTTGGCGAACGGTGTTTGGTAAAGGATTTTTCTGTTCGGATTTTGCGAGGGAATAAAATCGGCATCGTTGGACCAAATGGTGCTGGTAAATCAACGTTGATTAAATTACTAACAAAAAGGTTAGAACCAGATTCTGGTTTTGTGAGAATTGCTAAGAATTTGGAAGAAGGATATTTTGATCAAAATCGAATTGATTTAGACCCTAAAAAAACACTGTGGAAAACATTGTGCCCCGAAGGAGATCATATTTTTGTACGGGGTCATTATCGACATGTTGTTTCTTACTTGAAAGATTTTTTGTTCACTTCAGCTCAAGCTAATTCCCCTGTGGGTATTTTGTCGGGAGGTGAAAAAAATCGTCTTATGCTCGCGTTAATTTTGTCAAAACCATCAAATTTTTTGGTTCTTGATGAGCCAACAAATGATCTTGATATTGATACACTTGATTTGTTGCAAGAAGTTTTAGATGAATATGATGGCACAGTTTTGATTGTAAGCCATGATCGTGATTTTTTAGATAAAGTTGCGGTTTCGCTTTTGTATATGAAAGGTGACGGTTCTATTTTAGAACATGTGGGTACATATACAGATTTATTGCAAACAATTAAGCAAAAAGAGGTGAAAAAAGAACCTGTCAAAGAAAAAAAGAAAGAAACAGCCCCTCTTTTAAAAGCGGAAACTGTCCGTGGTAAAAAAATTACATTTACTCAAAAACATCAATTAGAAAAGTTACCCTCTCAAATTGAAGAAATGATAAAAAAGGCAAAAAATTTAGAAGATAAGCTAAATGACCCAAATTTTTATCAATCTGATTTATCAAAATTCAATCAATGTGCTGAAGAATTAGCTACACTTAAAAATAAAATTGATGAAGCTGAAAATTTGTGGCTAGAATTGCAACTTTTATTGGAATCTGAATGAGTTTTTTTTGTTTTACCTACTTGATTTTTGATGATTTTTGTAATAAAAAATAAAAAAAATCAATTTCATTTTGGGGGATACAAATAATGCACGGATTACCACCGTTGATTACGGATTTAACACTTATTTCAATATATGCGGGTTTGATAACTTTGCTATTTAAATGGTTAAAACAACCTGTTGTATTAGGATATGTGTTAGCTGGCATTATTGCAGGGCCGTATTTAACATTATTCCCTTCTGTAACTGATAAGGAAAATATCACCATTTGGGCCGATATTGGTGTTATCTTTTTGCTTTTTAGTTTGGGTCTTGAATTTAGTTTTAAAAAAATACTTAATGTTGGGAAAACCGCTGTTATCACAGGTATGATGAATTTGGTTTTTCTTTTGTTTATCGGTTATTCAACAGGGCTTTTCCTTGGTTGGTCACCGATGAATAGTCTCTTTTTGGGTGGGATGATATCTATGTCGTCCACAACCATTATTATCAAAGCTTTTGAAGAACTTAATCTTAAAAAAATGAAATTTACGGATTTAGTCTTTGGTGTTTTAATTATTGAAGACATTGTCGGGATTTTGCTATTGGTTTTGTTGCCAACTGTTGCATTAAGTCAAAGTGTGAATGGGATTGAATTGCTCATTAGCACGATGAAGTTGACATTTTTCCTTGTCCTATGTTTTGTAATTGGTATTTATATTGTACCAACATTTATGAAAAAAATATCAAAATATTTAAATGATGAAACGCTTCTTATTACAGCGGTTGCTCTTTGTTTGGGTATGGTTTTGTTAGCAACATCATCAGGTTTTTCTTCAGCTTTAGGTGCTTTTATTATGGGAGCAATTTTAGCTGGATCTGATGTGGCAAACAGGATTGAACGGATTTTAAAACCCGTAAAAGATTTCTTTGGTGCGGTGTTCTTTGTTTCGGTTGGTATGCTTGTAAATCCAGCTATGTTTATCCAATATGCGGAACCTATTTTATATATTTCATTGATTGTTATTTTAGGAAAAGTATTCTTTTCTTGTCTTGGATTTATTATTTCTGGCCAAACACCTAGAACAGCCATCCTATGTGGTTTTTCGTTGGCACAAGTGGGTGAGTTTGCATTTATTATTGCCTCTTTGGGTTTAAGTTTGGGTGTTTTAAATAAAGAGGTTTATCCAATCATCGTTGCTGTTTCTGTATTTACGACTTTCACGACACCTTTGATGATAAAATCTGCAGTTCCTTTTTACAATAAAGTAAAAGATTCGATGCCTCTTAATATGAAAGAATTTATCAAAAAAACATTAATGCAATATCGTACAGATAAAAATGAAGATAATAATGTTTGGAATGCATTATTTAAAGCTTATTTTTTAAGGATTTTATTGTTCTCAATTATCTTAATTGGCATTATGAATCTTTCATTCCACTTGTTGCAACCATTGTTTTTAGAAGTTATCCCAGGTATATTAGGGCGACTTATTGTTGCATTTTTAACGCTCGGTATGATGGCTCCATTTTTAAATGCATTGCTTGTTGTAAAAGGTAAATTTTCAAAGTTATATATTGATTTGTGGATTGAAAAAAAAGCCAATAGGCTACCTCTATTAATGTTAACGGCATTTAAAGTGTTGATTGTTGGACTATTTGTAATGATAGTTGTTCACCAGCTTTTAACAATTAATCCGTATGTGACCTTTGCTTTGGTTGTATTGACAATTTCACTACTTTTTAAATCACAGTGGATTGCTGAGCAGTATATGAAAATTGAAACACATTTTTTGATTAACCTTAATCGTGAACAAATTGAAAATCAGATTAAAGAAATGGAAAAAGAAACTGTTTCAGAAAAAGATTGGTTGGATTCTTCTTTAGAGGTTTTGGTTGGTAAGTTAACAAAAGAAAGTGATTTAGTTGGTAAATATTTAAGAGAAACTTCCCTGCGTGAAAAATATGCAATGAATATTTTTAAGATTATTCGTGGGGAACAAATTATCAATATTCCACGTTCTAATGAGCAATTGTTTGAAGGGGATGAGTTAACGTTTGTTGGAACAGGTAAGCAGTTGGCAAAATTTAAATCAAGTGCCCAGAAAAAAGGTGTAGAATTTGTGGATTTTGAAACACCCCTTACTTTACATGATTATATTGTGAATCAAGGAAAAGACCCTTCATCGAAAGATAAAACGGTTTTACTTAGTTGTGCATTTTTGGTAACGCCTAATTCGGGTTTAGTAAATCATAATATTGTTGATGCTGAAATTCGTAATAAAACGAAGTGCTTGGTTATTGGTGTTGAAAGAAAATCATCGCTATTTATCAATCCTGAATCAGCCTTTTCTTTTAAAGAAGATGATTTAATTTGGTTGTTGGGTGACAAAAAGTCTATGACGCAAGAAGTGTTGCATCAGGCGGAACTTAATGAAGATGCCGTGCCAGCAAAAGCAAGTTTAATAAATTCATCACAACCTGTTGAAGAAACGATATAGTAAAAAAGCTCTTTTTAGAGCTTTTTTCTTTAAAATTATTTTTACTACTTGAAAATAAAAGCATATCTACCTATGTGTAAAAAAAAGAAAGAGGTGTCACATGAATCATGAAAAATTAACAGATAGGTCTAAAGGGTTTATTCAATCTGCAGAAGGTTTGGCTGTTCGTAATAATAATCAATTTTTATTACCTGTTCATTTGTTTAAAGTTCTTTTGGATGATAAAGAAGGTTTGGCGTTTTCTTTGCTTAAAAAAGCGGATGTTAAAGTGGAAGAATTGTATCGACAACTTGAAACGGAAATTGATGCACTACCACGTGTTCAAGGACAATCTGTGCAAACAGCTGTATCTCAAGATTTTTTAAAAGTTCTTGATAAAGCGGAGCAATTGTCTGAAAAAGCAAAAGATTCATATGTGACGGTTGAACGGTTATTACAGGCATTATCTTTAAATCCAAAATATCAGATTGACAATCAAAAATTAAATGATGTTATTAATCAAATGCGACAAGGTAGAACGGCACAATCGCCTACAGCAGAAGATAATTTTGAAGCACTTAAAAAGTATGCAATTGATTTTACTGAGCGTGCATTACAAGGACGGCTAGATCCTGTTATCGGTCGTGATGAGGAGATTAGGCATACGATTCAAGTTCTTTCACGAAGAACAAAAAATAATCCTATTTTAATTGGTGAGCCTGGTGTTGGAAAAACAGCTATTGTTGAAGGGTTGGCATTGCGTATTGTGAATAAAGATGTGCCAGAAGCACTTACACACAAAAGATTAATGGGACTTGATATGGGGGCTCTTATTGCAGGAGCGAAATATCGTGGTGAGTTTGAGGAACGATTAAAAGCTGTTTTAGATGAGGTAAAATCTTCAAATGGGTCTGTGATTTTATTTATTGATGAAATGCATACGGTTGTTGGGGCGGGTGCAAACACGGGTTCCATGGATGCTTCAAATTTATTAAAACCAGCATTGGCACGCGGTGAATTGCATTGTGTTGGTGCAACGACACTTAAGGAATATCAAAAATATATCGAAAAGGATCAAGCATTTGCCCGTAGATTTCAACCAGTTTATGTGAGTGAACCAAAAGTTGAAGAAACAATTTCTATTTTAAGAGGAATTAAAGAAAAATACGAACTTCATCATGGTGTTCGTATAGCAGATGCGGCTTTAGTTGCAGCTGCTGTTATGTCAAACAGATATATTTCAGATCGATTTTTGCCTGATAAAGCCATTGATTTGATGGATGAGGCGGCTAGTAAGTTACGAATGAGTATTGATTCAAAACCCGAGGAATTGGATGAATTAGATAGGCGTTTGGTACAACTTAAAATTGAACGTGAAGCGTTAAAAAAAGAAACAGATACAGCTTCAAAAGAACGACTTGAAAAAATTGAAAATGAGGTAGAGCAACTTGAAAAACAATCGGTTGAAGAAAATGCTATTTGGAATAAACACAAACACAATTTGCAAGAAGCATCTCTTTTAAGAGAAAAACTGGATAAGGCTAAAACAGATGTTGAAAAAGCTTTGCGTGATGGTTTGTATGAAAAAGTTGGGGAATTGCAATATAAAATAATTCCTGATTTGGAAAAAAAGATTTCTATTTTAGATGAGGAAAATCAAAAACAACGGGCAAGTGAAATTGTAACACCCGATTTAATAGCATCTATTGTATCAAAATGGACAGGTATTCCAACGGATAAATTGCTTGGTAGTGAAAAAGAAAAATTAATTCATATGGAAAATGAAATTATTAAAAAAGTTGTTGGTCAAGATATGGCAGTAAAAGCCGTTTCAAATGCTGTTCGTCGTTCAAGATCTGGTTTAAATGATCCAAACCGCCCAATAGGTTCTTTTTTGTTTTTAGGGCCAACGGGTGTTGGAAAAACAGAACTTGCAAAAGCGTTAGCAACTTTTTTGTTTGATGAAGAAAAAGCCTTTATTCGGATTGACATGTCTGAATATATGGAAAAACATGCTGTTTCAAGATTGTTGGGTGCACCTCCAGGATATGTTGGGTATGAAGAAGGTGGTGTATTAACTGAAGCCGTTCGACGTAGACCTTATCAAGTCATTTTATTTGACGAGGTTGAAAAGGCTCATCCAGATGTTTTTAATGTCCTCTTGCAGGTTTTAGATGAGGGGCATTTAACAGATGGTCAAGGTAGAACAGTTGATTTTAAAAATACATTTTTAATTTTGACATCAAATTTGGTCACATCATCTAATCAAAATGAGATGATGAAAATGCTTAAAAGTTTTTTTAAACCAGAATTTATCAATAGGCTTGATGAAATTATTATTTTTAATCATTTAAAAAAAGAGGATATTAGAAAGATTGTAGATATACAATTTCAAAAGCTTGAACAGCGGTTAAAAGAACGCCATCTTTCAATTTTATTGGATGAAACAGCAAAGGATTGGCTTGTAGAACGAGGATATGATGAAGAATTTGGAGCAAGACCTCTTAAGCGGTTGTTTCAACAAGAGGTTGAAAATCCTTTAGCCTTTAAATTGTTAGAAGGACAATACAAAGAAGGGGATAAAATTATTGTTTCAGCAAAAGGTGAACATTTAATTTTTAAAAAGTAGTTAGGATTTATTTGCTAAATAAAGGATTGCTTCATGTGCACAAGTTAATCCGAAAATGCCTGTGACAGTTATAAGTGAACCCATGGGCCGTCTGCCATTTTCAATTTCCTCTGTGGGGGCAAGGGCTTTTTTGTCTGAAACACATTCATCTGAAAAAACAACGGGGAATTTGAGAGAAACGCCACGCCGTCTTAATCGTTGACGAACAAAAGCTGCCAAAGGACATTCAATTGTTTTATGAAAAGACGTTACTTTTATACGGGATAAATCCGTTTTAAGTGCAGCTCCCATCGATGAAATAAAGGGAATTTTTCTGTTAAGTAGTTCTTCAATAAAAAGGCTTTTCGCATTCACAGAATCGATAGCATCAATAACATAATCAGGTGCTATATCGAAAATTGAAGACATTGTTTCTGTTGAAATTTTTAAATTTTTTTGTGTAATTTTTATTTCGGGATTGATAGATATAAGACGCTCAGCTACGGCATCTGTTTTTAAAACGCCCAGCGTATTTTGAGTTGCGAATAATTGACGATTTAAATTTGTTTCATCAAAAACATCAAAATCAATAACAATAACGTGTCCAATCCCCGCTCTTACCAATGCTTCAAGTGCAAACCCACCAACAGCACCACAGCCTGCAACAAGAACAGTTGATTTTTTTAAATTTTCAATTCCTTGTTGGCCGAGTAAAAGAGTTGTCCTTGCGTCTTTTGATTGTAGCATATTAAATTCCTTTATTATAATTTATAAAATTTTGAAAGTTTTTATAAAGTTGTTGTGGTGAAATATTTATTTTTTGAACAAAAGTGATGATATCAACTGGTGATCTGCCATGATGCGGTGAATCTGTTTCAACAAGTAGTTTTTCAATAGGGAATAAAGATAAATTTTTTGGATTATCAATTGAAAAATACGCATCATATTTTGATAATTTTTGAATAATATCGCAAGAGGCATTACATTTATGAAAAAGATACCGCAAATGAGGATATTGTTTTATAATCTGAAGAATTATATGCCATGATTTAACGGTATGGATATGTACAGGACGATTGTATTTTTGGGCTAGGTTTAATTGTTTTTTTAAAATATCTAATTGTTGTTCTTGATGTTTTTTTGAATAATCTAAACCAATTTCTCCTATCATAAGTGTTTGATTTTGTTTTAATAAATTTTCCATTTTTTCTAACCAGTTAGAAGATAGGTTTTGGATAAACCAAGGATGTACA
This sequence comes from uncultured Alphaproteobacteria bacterium, assembly GCA_937888725.1. Lineage (GTDB taxonomy): Bacteria > Pseudomonadota > Alphaproteobacteria > CAAHEQ01 > UBA3637 > RGIG4140. The sequence goes on from CALARE010000070.1 coordinate 11,889, forward strand.
CCTATAGTAGGATATACATTTGGTATTTTTATTTGGATGTCTAAAATATTCATCCAATCATTTGGATTTGTCGCATTTATAATAAATGATTCGACCCCTTTTTTTTGGGCAAATTTTAATGAGTCAATGTCCGTTATATGTATATGAGCGTCAAAATACATTATTTATCCTTTGTTATAAGCATATTTTATACTTTTTTATTGCTTTTGAAAAGAAATAAATTTAAACTTAAACTAAAATAGGGGATTATAACAATGAGATGGAATTCTATTTTTTCAATTATTGGTTTTATGATTGTGTTGTGTGGGTTTATGATGATATTCCCAGCCACATTGGATTGGTTAGATGGTAATTTGTTTTTTGCTGGTATATTTTTAATAACAGCGGCATTAACTGTGGCATTTGGTAGTATTTTATTATTGGTAACTGAACAACAGCAATCCCCTCTTAAAACAAAAGAAATGTTTGTTACAACAACATTAATTTGGGTTTTTTATACATTTTTTTGTGCATTGCCGTATTTTTTTGCACTGTCAGACATTGGTTTTGTAAGGGCATTTTTTGAATCTGTTTCAGGTTTAACAACAACTGGTGCAACCATTTTTCAAGATTTAGATGTTTTACCAAGAGGGATTTTATTTTGGCGTTCATTAACCCATTGGATGGGCGGTCTTGGTATTTTAGTTGTTGCTATTTTGATTTTGCCAGCTTTACGAATTGGTGGAATGCAATTGTTTAATATTGAAGTTTCAGGTGAGACAAATAGAGATTCACCGACTATTTTTCAAAGTGTATCAAGTATTTTAATTTATTTTTTCTTTTTAACCGTTTTTGCAACAGTTTGCTTATATTTAGCAGGAATGAATATGTTTGATGCAATTAATCATGCAATGAGTGTTGTTGCAACGGGTGGTTTTTCAACACATAATGAGTCAATCGCATATTTTAATAGTTCACTCATTGAATGGATTATTATTTTATTTATGTTTTGGGGTGGTTTTCCTTTGATGATGGGGATTTATTTGTTTCGTAATCATTTTGATCTGATTCGCAAAAATGATCAAATTAAGTTATATTGTTATCTTATTTTGGGCGTTGTGTTTCTTTTAAGTTTTTTAAGATGGATGTCTGTTTCATTTGATAATGCCCAATTATCATCTATTTTGCGAACAACGGTATTTGCAGTGACGGCTGTTGTGACTTCAACAGGATTTACATTGGATAATTATCAATTATGGGGTTCATGGGCGGTTGTTATTTTTATGTTTTTGATGTTGCCAGGAGGGTGTACGGGTTCAACAACTGGTGGAATAAAACAGTTTCGTGTATCTGTTATGATGAAAATTATTCATTCAAAACTAAAAACGACAGCACGACCGCATGGTGTTTTTATTCCAAGATATGGAGATAACCCTATCAGTGAAGATGTTGTTTTTGGTGTGTTGACTTTTATTAGTTTATATTTGGTTTGCTTGCTATTTGGTACACTTGCATTATCGTTTTGTGATTTAGATTTTGTAACTTGTTTTTCAGGAGCAATAAGTGCACTCTCAAATATTGGACCTGCTCTTGGAAATGAAATCGGCCCTGATAAAACATTTGCGTTTTTACCATCTTCAGCACTTTTTATTCTTTCATTTCTAATGATATTGGGGCGTTTGGAGTTTGTTGCAATCTTAATTTTATTTTTCCCGTTTTTTTGGAAGAAAAATATTTAAAAAATTGATTGAAACTTCAAAAAGATATGCTATATTGAAATTAGTCTTGAAAAAGATGGGGACACTTCTTTTAGAAATAAAAATTTGGAGATGATATGAAAAAATTTTTATTGACGGTTTTATTTTTGTTAATAGTTATTTTTGGGGGACTTGGATTTTTTATTGTTCGCTCATTTAATGCTGAAAATTTTCAAAAACAAATTGTTAAGAGTATGTCAGAAATAACTGGACGAGAGTTCAATGTTATGGGGTCAACTTATGTAACATGGTTGCCTTCTCCTGAAATTATTTTAAATGATGTGACCTTGTCAAATGCTAAAGGAAGTACAAGAGCTGTTATGTTAAGTATTGAGCGGGTTTCTATTCAATTAACATGGAAATCGCTTCTTAAAAATCCTTTGGTTATTGATAAGATTAAACTTGAAAATCCTGTTGTTTATTTGGAAAGAAATGATGTCAACAGTGTTAACTGGAATTTTGCGTTTTTAGATAAGCGTGTGATTGAAAGTTCAGCACTGGGCATGAATGATAATTTTATACAAACACGCGTAGATAATTTAGAGGTGAAAAACGGTTCTTTAAATTATATCAATGCAATCACAAATGCCAAAATTGAGCTGAGTGCTATTAATGGCCGTATAACGCTTGATTCTTTGCAAGGTCCATATTCTTTTAATGGCTCTTTTCAACAAGGGGAAACAGTTTTTGATTCTGATTTGTCAATCAAACAACTTGTTTCAGATGTAGAGGTTCCCTTTACGTTGGTAATGAACGCAAAAGATAAATCTTTATCATTAGATTTAAACGGTGAAATTTTAACAAAATTAAAGGGGTTAAATTTATCAGCAAATGGTTCATTTTCTGTTCAAAAACCAAACGTTATATTAAAAGAATTGGGTCTTTTCCCCTTAAATGAAACATTGAATGTCCCAGCACAGGGAGGATTAACTTATACTTCTCAAAATGGGATTGATAGTCTTAAAAACTTTACGATTCGATTTGGTGAAGATGAAGATTCAATTGCATTAACAGGTTCTGCTTCTCGTGAAGAAAAAGATGGTTCATTATTTTATACCGTTGCTGTTGCCATTAATCATTTAAATTATGATCAATGGGCCGATCTTATTAATTATATTAAAAAAACAGATTTAAGTGATAAAAAAACACCTGATTTTGATTTAAAGTTAAATGCTCAAAAAATTACATATCAAAAAGATGAAATTAAGGAAGCATCAATATCGCTTTCAAAAAAGGATACGCGATTAATCATTCATTCATTAAAAGCATTATTCCCAGGGGAAACAGATGTATCAGCTTCAGGTGGGAGTTTAATTCACGATGATAAATTGGGTTTGTCGTTAGTTTTATCTTTAAAATCTAAAAATTTCAAACAACTGTTAAATACTCGTTTTGATACAACGACGATTGCATCTAATGTATTGGCAACAGCTCAAGCGGATGCAAATGTACTTATTTTTTCTGATTTAATAGATGTTGATTTGCAATCTTTTGAAACTGGTGGCACTACAATGGTTGGGCATGCCCAAATTTTAAAATCAAAAAAACCGACAATACATTTTGATGGATCTTTGAAAAATATTAATTTAGACCAATATACTGGTTACAAGCATTCAAAATCAAAGATGGATTTAATGGATGTTATCCCTGCAATTAAAAATTATTTTAATTCAGCTGAGTACTTAACAAAATTTAACGCTAAATTTGATGTTGAATTAAAAGACGTTACGATGCGACAGTTACCAATTTCTTATGGTAAATTGTCGGGTACTTTAGATGATGGTAAATTAAAATTATCAGAATTTAGAGGTACGGGTGTTGCTATGGCGACATTACTTGCTGCAGGTGAAGTTGATAATATAGCAACGGAAAATCTAAAAATAAATAATATGCGGCTTGATTTTAATACAAACGAGTTGAAACTCTTTTTAGATAGAGCAAATTTAGTTTCGACAAATCAATTTTTAAATCAAACAAATACATTGACGGCATCTGTGCAACTAACTGAAAATAAAGATATTTGGTCTGGTTCATTGCGTAGTAAAATTGGTGAGTTGGAAACATTTTATTCAGGTTCTGTTGATTTATCAAAAAATAAACCAGAGGCAAAGGATCTTATTGTTGAAGCGACATATCCTAGTTTTCAACAATTTCTTAAAAAAGTTCTTATGGTAAAAAAGATAAATAATTCGGTTGAGGGGGCTTTTTCATTCAAAGGAACTATGAATGGTTCACTTGAACAGTTTAAACTTTCTTCTTCTGATGTTAAAATAGGGACAAATTACTTGTCTATAGATGCAGATGTTAAAAATGCCAATAGTCAAAAAAGTATTGATTTAAAAATAAAGACCCCCTCATTTGATTTAAACAGATATATGTTGAATGATTTTAGAAATATATTTGCAGATGGAAATTTAGGGAATACTACTTTTAATTTTTCACTTTTAGATTTATGGCAAATTAAATTACAACTTGAAACGGGTCAAATTTTATGGCAAACAGATGAGTTAAAAAATGCATTGGTAAAATTAAGCATACAAGACAAACAACTTATTCTTGAAAATTTAACAGGTGTTCCTTCTACTTCTGATTCCTTGTTAAAGGTATCTGGACAGTTGTCATGGGCGGGTGTTCCTCAATTAAAGGCAAATGTTGATTTAGCTGGTTTTGCATTGGGTGCAAATCTTATTACTGGGGATAAAACATCTTTTGGGAATGGTTCCTTAACGTTTTCAAGCAATATTTCAACGCTTGGAAAATCACCGAATGAAATGCGTAAAAATTTATCTGGTTCAGGTAAATTAAATATATCCAATGCATTATGGGTTGGTGCGGATATTCAAAAAATCCCCGCTTTAATTGCAAAAACAATTAAGGATAGAAGTCCTAAGCATGTCTTTGATACTGAACTTAGTCGCTATTTAAATTCGGGAAAGACAACCTTTGAATCGCTAACTGGTAATTTTACTATTGAAAAAGGTATTTTCAAAATGATGGATGCTTCTTTAAAAGCTGAAGCCTTCTATTCTAATCCAATGCAAGTTGTCTATAATATCCCACAAAAAAGTATTGATGTTTCCGTACCTATTTCTTTGGCAAGTTATGCGGATATGCCACCATTTGCGTTATCATTAAAGGGCAGTGCCACATCACCACAGTATTTAACAAATTTCGTAGATTTGTCAAATGCGGTTGAAGATATTGTTCAACAAGGCAATACAAAAATAGCCGAGCAATTACAAAAAGAGAAAGAAAATCTTGAAAAAATAACCATGACAGAACGAGCAGAACGAGTCAAACAAGCTATTCAAAATGCACGAGAAGCTGTTAAGGTGGCAGATGAAAAATTATTTGCAGGAGATAACGATACAGCAGTTTTCTTATTACAAAATGCAAAAGATGCCCTTTCTATTGTTAATCAACTGTCTGTAAAAGAAACGTTAACAGATGCACAGTATATCCAGTTAATGGAGCAATCTAGATTAGCGATTTTAAAAGCGAAAGAGGCTATTGATGAAACGATACGAGATCTTTATTTTGAGGATAGAAAACAAGTACAGACATTTGTAAAGCAATCCCAAGAAATGCTTACTCAAATTGAGATGGTGCATGAAACAAATCCTGAAATAGAAATTGTTGCAAAATTATTGGTGCCTGTGAAACGTTATGTGGAAGTTTTAAAATCAACAAATGAACAGTTTTCAAATGATATTTCGCAAGAAGATCATGCTGTGTTAATGCAAACTGCACGCGATGCATTTTCAAAAATTGTTCATGCTTACGAATATGTTGCGAGATTTGAACCTGAAGGAACTGAACGCATACAGCCTATTTCAATTAATCATTCCCAACAAGACGCAACAGTTATTGAGCCCAAAATGTCATTAGAACCAGTTTCAAATCAAGCTCCCCGTTTTAAAGGACAGATAATGAGAATGTAGGAAATTATTTTTCTATAACAGGGCGGACAAAAAAATAAAGTGTGTCTAAAAAACTAGGGAATCTTGCAAAAATAGAATAAGTATACCTATCGATAAGGATATATTCTTTTGTGTTAAAATCATATAAAACAAATTCTTCAGGAGCTTGGGCAAGGAGTATTTTCCCCTTAAAAACAGGGTTATTTGCATATAAACGTTGCATTTGAGGAATACTTCTATGAAAAAAAGCACCTTTGTCCCGTTCGTGTTCTTCAGTTGCAAAAAGCTCAAGACCATTATAAAAAAGACCATTTGTTAGAAGCAACAAATTCACATAATCTTGTGGTAATGGGGCAAGATTAGTATGTGTCAAAATGGTATTTACTTTATGAATATCCGCGTATTTTGCTGGTGGGTAAAAAACAGCATAATCTTGATAAATTTTTTTAAGTATTTGATGCAAGATTCGCATTTTTATCTCCCTGGCATACTTTTAAGTGCAATTTTATCAAAAGCTGCTTTTGAAAAACCAGCATAGACACTTCTATCTTGTTTATTTTTACCACCAGAACCAGTGAAAAGTGAGAATGGAACATATACCTTCCCCACAGGAACAGGCACATATAATAACGGTGGAAAATCTATTCCATTTGATGTAATAATTTGTTTATCGATATAGGCATGAATTGTTTCATGAAAGGGTTTGTCTTGAATAAGAACCATGTTATTAAAATCAAGTGACCCGCCATATTCTAAAGGATATTTTAAATGAACAACATAATTTTCGGGTATTTTGCCTTTTTTCATATAAAAAATCGCTTCTTCGGATAGTCCTGCTGATCTTAAATCCATTGGGTAATTATAGCTGAGTAAACGTATAAAATCACGCATAACCCGTCTCATTTGCATATGGCGTTCAAGCATATCTGAGCCAAAACTACCAAAATAGGAAACCGCCATTAAATCCATCCCAGGGAAATTCATTTCATTAAATAAATTTTCCCAATAAGCTTGGTCTTTTTTTGTTTCGGGCTCTTTAATCTCGGGTGGAGGGGTAAATGCCTGTTGAGTGTCTAAGCCTGCTTCTTCATTTGTAAAAAGCTTATCCCAAGGAATAAGTGTATCATCATTATTCAAATCAGCGAGGCTTATTTTTTCACTCATTAAGCGTTCTTTACCTCTTCATCTAAGTCATCAATTTGTCCTTTCATGAGGATTTTAAGCGTTTGCATATCCGTGTTTTCACGTTGTGCAACAATCCAATATGGAACCCAAGGCGAAGCACCCATAGCACATTTCTTTTTCATTCCCTTGTCTAAGAACCAACGAGGAGCATCTGCTAAAATAGGTCTGTTTAAAAAGCCTTGGAAAAGGACGTACTGTTTTGTTTTATCTAAACTCATCATATCAGATGTGCCGACCACATTAGAGCTTTGGAGTGAACGTGAGATATTTGCAGCAAATGGGTTTGTTTGTTGTGAAACACCCTCAGTTCTTGATGAACTTGCAACTTCAATCGTTTTTGTACCAATCATTTTTGAAAAACGTTCAGCTGTTTGTTCATTGTTTTGTGCAAGAATGACTTTGGCTGCAGTTGTTGTAATAATTGTTTCTAAGTCATCTTTACCATATTGTCCAGAAATTTGACCTAAATCCTGCCCAATGAGTAAGTAAGCCACTTTTTGACCACGACCGACAGCAGGGCCATCTTTCACGGCAGCAAGTTTTGGCATTTGAGGGAACTCGTCAAGCACAAATAAGACAGAGTAGGGACCAGATTTAATCCCATCAGTTCCAACAAAATTTGGCGGATTAGAAATAAGGAATGAACTCATTAATTCAACAAAAATACCTGTAATAACGTTCATACTTCTCGCATCAACTTGGTTGACTGAAAGATACACGGAAACAGGTTTTACCTCTCCACTGATTGGGTCTTGAAGTCCGCGTAAATCTCTAAATGTTAAATCGCTAAATTTAGTACGCATACGCACAGCGGAGTTTTTAAAGATATTAATACCTGTCAATGCGGTGGATAAAATAGAACCACGTTCCTTGTCTGGCGTTCCTGATAACTGATTCATCTCAACAACAGCACGGTGTGCATAGGCAAATCTAGTTGCTTCCTTAACGGCTAAATCTAACAAATCACGCATAGGGTCTGCCATCATTGCCATTTGATCCCCTTCGTCTGAACGACGTTTGATATCGGCTGCAATTTTCATTTGAGATTCTGTCAACCAGTCGAAAATCATTGCAATACAAGGTTCATTTCCCTGCCATTGTTCGGGGAGTCCTTCCCAAGTACCAATTGGAGCATAGTTATCAGCTGTTAATTCTCCTTTTTGAAGGGCATCGAGAGCTAATTGTGCACTTTGATCCGCCATTCCATCATAATATGTGGCAAGAACATTGGCATCTTCTTGGTCAAAACTGCCTTCCATCAATTTATTGATAAAATAGTCATTGGCTCGAGCTCTTTCACATTTGCTTGAAATAAATTGTAAAAAGCCAGCCATAGCATTTCGCCCTGTTTTTGACCAGTGGGGGTCTGCACCACCCTTTGGTTCTTCAACCAACACAGCGACCATCGAGTCAATATATTTTTCACGATCACTACCAAGAGGTGGTAAACAGCTAGCTGATAGTGGGTTCCAACTTGGGAAAAAGATACCCTTTTCTGGCTCATCTTGAGCCCCCCAGTTAATCACAAAAACAGGACCAATAGTCGCACGATAAGCGGTTGTGTTATAACAAAGCTCGGGTTTAGGGTCGTTAACAATTAAGCTGAGTGTCGGGGATTCTAAAATGGTTGGAATCACAACGCCGACGGTTTTACCTGTTCCTGGAGGGGCAACAACAAGACAAGAAAGTGTTTCAGGCATTTTCATCAATTTTCCTTTAAAACGCCCTAGAACAACGCAAAAACCATCAAAAAGTTTCATCTTTTTAATGTCCCCGTATTCGGCCATACGACCACCACCAAAGATTTTTGGCATATATTCATATGGATTTCGCACAAGGCCAGCAATAAAAACGACAAAAAATGATATGAATGGCACAAAGATTAGATAGCTTGTCGCACTGGGATTGACAGTTTTTGAAAAAGCCTTTATTTTTGCTATATAGAGCAATATAAGACGATTATTATCTGCCCAGTGTGTTTTCCAAAATCGAGCAATTTCCCGCCAGGTTAAAATACTTAACTCTGTGTCTAATAACAGCTTTAGAGGAAGCATTAATAGCATCATAACATAGAGTGTTACAAAAGAAGCAATAATTGTCCAAATAACCCATAGAACATATTTGGTTTGATCCTCATAAGCACTATCTCTTTTAAATGGCATTTTTCTCTCTCCTATAAGGCGTTATGAACCATCGCCAATGTTTCTTCAGAAGGTTCCGTATCTTTGATGATTGTGTCTGTAAAACTTTTTAAATCATCAGGTCCACCAAGATCTGTTCTACAAACACTCACAGACATTTCTTTCCACGTTGAAATCATATCCTCTGCATTGATGATATTGCCGTTTTTAATTACAAAAACAGGAGCGACACTCCCTGTAAAACCTGACACTGATAATCTTTCTGTTAGTTTTTTAACTTCTTCTAGCAATCGAAAAATAGGCGAAACTCTGTGTGAGCTTTCAGAAAACCAAAGCGGATCTTCTCCATTAAAGCGTTCTTCATCAGCGAGCCAATCACCACTTTCAGCATCAATTTGGCAAACGATAACGCGATGTTCACCGATGGCTAAGTAGTTAGCTGTTAGGTCACCCAATTTGACATTTGAAAGAATACTATAACCAGCTTTTTCAAGAATATCTTCTAAATTTTCTTCAAGACGAGTTCTTTCTGGTATTTTAATATCTTCAAGCAATATTTTATCAAAATCATCTTCATCCAATGGGGAAGGAGCGATAGAAAACCCTTGTTTTGTTGATGGGGCACCAAAAGATGAACCAAACGGCGAATCGTTTGGGGGTGTGAAACCACCTCTTGCAGGCGTATCAAATGAAAAACCAGTTGAATTTGATTGTGTTGCAAAATTGGAATGTTGTTGTGAAAAAGAGGTTTGTGCTGGTATATTTGTTTCACCATCAACTGGAACTTTTAGTTCAGAGTTTTTTGCAACAGGACGGACAAGCGAACTTTCCATTGCTTTGGGGCGGATATTTTTGGAGGAGTTTTTATTTAAATCAATTTTAACTTTGGGTTGTAAAACAGTTTTGGAACCCGTGAAAAAATAAATAATTTTATTGACTGTTCGTTGAATAAGTTCCGTCCATTTGATGCTTAAAGCATATCGCCATGTAAATATGTAAAATGGAACCATAAGCAAAAGAATGGTTATAAAAATCCAATCGCTTGTTTTGGAAATGCCCCATCCTTTTCTAAATTCATCTGTAATATATTGCCAATCGTTAATAGAAAACAAATTAAATTTCCAATTGGTTTGAAAAAAAGTATTCAAATACCAACCAAATAAAATAGTACCCCAAACAAAGCCTATGATAAGTGTTCTTTTCCAATTTTTCATGTTGTAGCCCTAAAAAAACAAACCTGTAAGGTTATTATATCTAAAAAAAAAGGTGCTTTCCACAAAAAAATGCGTTTTTCTTAAAAGAATTTAAAAATAAAAAAAAGCACGAGATGTGCTTTTTAATAACCTATTGTTTTATTTATTGTTTTATGTTTAGTATTTTTTCTGGATTGAAGTCTTGGGAAAAGGGGAATTTTTCGTTTTCATATTTGCTCAAAATAAATCTAAAATAAGTGAGGGCAAATAATCTTGTTGCGGAAGATAATCCTGATTTATCGCGAATTAAATCAATTTTTGAGCAAAGCTCATGAATGGTGATTTTTTCTCTTAAACAAATATCTGTGAGTGATGTCCATGTTTCACGATCTAAACGCATACTTGTTCTTCTGCCATTTACAATTACATTTTTACAGACTAGCATCTTTTTCTCCTTTTGTATTTTTTTAAAATATGATATAATAGTCGTTAAAACGAATAACTTTTGTCATTCATGTATAACAATATGCACGCTAAAGTTGAAAATTTCAATAGAAAAGTGCGTAAAAAATGCAAAAAAGAGTAAAAAATGATAAAAAAAACTAAAAAAATTGAAAGAAAATGTGATTTTGCTGGTTGCGAAGAATGTGGTGAATATCGTGCTCCAAAAAATCGGATGTTAAATGATTATTATTGGTTTTGTCTTAAACATGTGAAAGAATACAATAAAAATTGGAATTTTTATCAAGGGCTTTCCAGTGAAGAAATTGAACAACACATTCAAAATGATACAACATGGCAACGCCCTACTTGGCGTTTGGGCCAGTTTAAAACATATGGTACTGGTTCTATTCGAGATGGATTTGGTGTGTTTGAAGATTTGGGTCTAGGTATGGATGGGAAACATAATCCACCAGTGAAAGAGGTGCCTGCTCATGGCAAGTTGGTTGAGGCCGCTTCGTTTTTAGAGCTTTCTTTCCCATTGAAATTATCTGAAGTGAAAAAACAATATAAAAAACTGGCAAAAAAATATCATCCAGATACCAATCATGGGGATAAAGAGGCTGAAAAAATGTTCAAAAAATTACATGACCATTATAAATATATTTTAAAACAATTGGGTGAAAAATAATTGAAAAAAAGCCATCTTTTGCGATGGCTTTTTTTATCTCTTACCTTAAAATGTTATCTGTTACATCCGTTCCGCCCCATTCGACAAGAGTAAAGCCTGTTCGTTTAGGTGTAGGAGGTAAAACTTGTTCTTTCACAATAATCGGTGTAA
>CALARE010000071.1 GCA_937888725.1 uncultured Alphaproteobacteria bacterium
TGAAATATCTATGTATGTGTGATATAGGAAAATTAAACGACCCTTTTTTTTACACACTTTTTATTTCGAATAATTGCTTGATTTTTTTTGACATAAAAAACAAAAAAACACACATTCAAAAATTCCCCATTTTTCAAACATAAAAAAACACCGTTTCAAATAAATGAAACAGTGTTTTCTTATTCTTGAATGAAAATTATAAAGCAGCTTTTGCCTTTTCAACCAAGCTAGCAAATGCTTTTGAATCATTCAAAGCAATATCTGCCAACATTTTACGATCTAAAGCAATACCAGCTTTTGCCAATCCATTCATAAAGCGGGAATAAACCATACCATTCGCACGGACAGCTGCGTTAATACGCACAATCCATAATTGGCGGATTTCTGTCTTTTTCTTACGACGGTCACGATAGGCATATTGCAAGCCTTTTTCAACTTTTTGTTTAGCAACTGTGTAAACCTTGGAATTACGGCCACGGTAACCTTTTGCTAATTTGAGAATTTTATTATGTTTTGCACGAACTGTCGTGCCACGTTTAACTCTAGCCATTGTATACCTCCATTAACCAATCAAAAATTTCTTAATGACTTTTGAAGCAGCTTCACTCATAATTGTTGAGCCTCTTGCTTTTCTTTTCATCTTAGAAGATTTACAAAGTAAGTTGTGACGTTTAAAGGATTGTGTTCCTTTGATTTTCCCTGTTCCTGTTAAGGAGAAACGCTTTTTAACAGCGCTTTTTGTTTTTAATTTAGGCATTTTCATTTCCCTTTACAATAAAATGTTATTAACATGACCTGAAGGCAGCCTGTAGCCTTTTTGGCCGAACAGGGTATTTTATATCAAAAAAAACTCAATTTGTCAAATGTTTTTTAATAAAAACAGTTGATTATTTTTTTGCTTATGCTTAGAATGACAAAAAGCAAAAAAAGAGGTATGTTATGAAAAGTATTGAAGAAAGACTTATCGATTTAGAAATGATTGTAACAGATCAAGAAAAAATGATTAATGATTTGAATGATGAATGTGTGCGTATGTCAAAAATCATTGATACACTTGTTAAGCAAAATAAAATGCTCATGGAATTTTTAAAAGAAAGTCCTGTCAAACCCCTTTCAGAAGAAACTCGACCCCCACATTATTAAGGATACATATGAAAAACACTCTTAAACTTGGCATTTGTTTTTTAATCTTTTTAATTGCTTTTATCAGTTCTTTTTTTAAGCAAGTTCACACACCTGATGTAAAAAAAGAATATCGGATTTTGCTTTGCTTATCATCCTTCAAACGCCCCATCTATTTATCTGGTCAAATTGACAGGTTATTGAATCAAACATATAACAAAAACAAATATGATATTAGCGTGTCAATTAAGGGTAGCCCTCATGATTCTGCTTTTAGAAATACTTTTTTAAGAGAATTTGAGCACTTTGAAAAAACAGGCCGTGTCCGTGTTCGATTTGATAAAAATAAATCTCAATACGCAAACCTTCTCGACACGATGCGTGATATCGACTTAGATAAATATGATATCTTTTGTAAAATTGACGATGATGACTGGTATTCTCATGATTATGTTGCAGAAGTTAATCGTGCTTTTAATACTTTTACAGAAGATGAGTTTAAATTATCATCTTCCGCTTATCATGAAGGTTTCATTTTAACAGAAGATATCGATCAAACTTATTTAAACAAAAATCACACGGGACTAACAGGGCCAACCCTTTGTTTTTCAAGAGAGATTATCAAAATCGCATTTGCAATAGAGCAAGATCCAACCCTAATAAAAAAATATATTCCAGAAGAAAGCGTAAATGCATTTCATAGATATGAGGATCGTTTCTTAGATCATATGGCCAAAAGAAATGGTTCTCATATTGAACGAACCAGTCCATATCCTACTGTTATATATGGGTGGCAGTATCGTTCTGTTATCAGAAACTACGATTATGTCCGCTAATTTTACCCTTGCAAAAAAAATAGTTGACAAAGACAAATAAGTGTTGTATAATAAACCTATAATCAAAAAATTATAGGAGGGAACAATGAATTTTTTTGAAGAAACAAAAGGCAAAATTAAAGTCGCCGCTCAAAAAGCCAAAATGGCAAAACCACTTTTAACTCTTGCCATTGGTGCGGTTGCTGCCACATCTTTACAATCTTGCCAAACACCAACACGGATGAACTCTTGGCAAACAATAACCACACATGAAGGTAACAGAACAATAACAACTCATAATTCACAACAATGGAATTTAAATGATATATCAAGAGCTTCTAGAGATTTTGGTCGTGCATCAGAAGATTTTGCTGATGCATATTACAAAATTTTAAAAGCACGATCCAAATATCGTTAAATTCTAAACAATAAGGAAAGGGCCACCAAATTTGGTGGCTCTTTCCTTTTAAAAACACAAAAAAATTTCTAATTATTTAATGCTTGATTGTTGCAGAAAAACGCACCTCTGCCAAAGCATTAGCACCCTTAACCGTTTCTAAATAAGCCATAACCATTTCATCATTATTGAGTGCCGCAATTGAAAAAACATTTTCACCATAAAAATTACAAATATCTAACTGAATCCCAGGTTGACGTAATAAGAATTTAACAATTTCAATGCGATTATTCTCAACCGCACATAAAAGTGCCGTATTTCCAAATGTGTCTTGAGCGTTAATATCACAACCCATTTCCAATAAAAATTTGATAACATCAACCGTTCCGTGCTCAGCAGCATATACCAAAATTGGACGAGCAAGTTTTCTTTCCGTTTCTTCATCCATTTCAACAAAAAAGATACGTTTTACATCCATAAGAGATGCACAATCTTGCAAATCAATCAAATCCCCAGCATCAATCGCCGTTTGAATACGATGAGCCATCATCATTTGTATTTGTTCTCTTTCAATTTCTTCTTCAATCATTTTTGCCTCACATACTATTCGTCCTTATCTTTTATTATAAATCACATCTTTAAAAATGTCAAATATTCTTACGCAACTCCTTACAACAAAAAGACTTTTTAAAAAATATTTTTTATGTTGACAAATTGTTTTTTTTAGATTAACGTAGAACAAAAGAGGAATATTATCATTTAGGAGAGGTCATGCTAACCGAAAAACAACATCAATTACTTATTTATATTAACGAAACCGTAAAAACAAAGGGTGTTTGTCCCTCATTTGAGGAGATGAAAGAGCATCTTAATCTACATTCAAAATCTGGGATTCACCGAATTATTAGTGCACTTGAGCAACGTAAATTTATTCGTCGTTCACCAAATAGAGCCCGTGCCATTGAGGTACTCACACTTCCTGCTGAAAAATATGTTGCCCCAGTGAAAGTTATGAATAAGAGGGTGACAAAAGGCTTTTCTCAATCTGTATACAATGTTGCAAATGATAATAATTCAATTGAAATTCCCCTATTTGGCAAAATTGCCGCTGGCGTACCAATTGAAGCTATCCGTAATACAAATGAAATGGTTACCGTCCCTTCTCATATGATGGGAACAGGAGAGCACTATGCCCTTAAGATTGAAGGCGATTCTATGAAAAACATCGGTATTATGGATGGTGATACTGTCATCATCAAACGTGCTGATTATGCACCTAATGGTGCCATTGTTGTCGCACTTGTCGATGGATTTGAAGCAACCCTTAAACGTATACAAGTCGCTGGTCGACAAGTTTCCCTCATTCCAGAAAACCCCGATTATGAAACAAGAATTCTTGATATTGACCGTGTTGAAGTACAAGGGCTTCTTGTCGGTTTGATGCGTTCATATCATTAAAGATACAACCGCACAAAATCTGCCCCGCTTAAAAACTGGCGGGGCATTTTTTTATAACTAAGATAAAAAAAAGAATCTTTACATTAAAAATAAACATTATTTTTCAATATATTACACAAACAAAAATTTAAAAAAAACGAATCTTTTTAAATTTTTTATCATTTTTTTTGATTCAAATCACATTTTTAGCTAAAAAGGGGGTATTTTTAATTATTTTTTATTAAAAATATTTTTTTACACAAATATCATTTTTTTTATTTTTAGAACACACAATCAAACAACATATTGATTTTTATATTATTTTTTATTAACCTTTTAGTAATTTGTTTTTGTCAATTTGTTTATAAAAAAGTATTGACATTTAAATTTTTTTCTGCTATAATACAACCATCATCAAGAGATGATGAGGGTGTTTGAGTTATTTTTTAGTCTCCCTATTTTTGTGAAACCAAACACCGTGGGAAAGAGTGAACGTGTCCCCCCCCCTTTTTTTTAGTTCCTCTTTCCATTTTGGAGCCTTTCAATAAAGGCTCCTTTTTTTTATTTTTTTTCAAACAAACTAAATCTTGCATGATTATGCAACGCATCTTTCTTACCACTTTCAATCCAAGAAGTTAAATTATCCAAAATATATTCTATATTCATCGCTATAATTTTTTTGTATCTCACAGAATTTTTAATTTTTTCAATCTGCTTCAAATTCTTAATTAAAAATGTGATTTCTTTTACCACATTTAAGACGGCTAAAATTTGTTTATCCGTTAAAATATCAAAAGTAGCAGGCTTATGAATAACGAGAACAAGTTGCTGTTTTATTGTTTCTAAAGAGGTAAATTCCACACCATTCAGTTTCAATTTTTGGTAAATTTCGTTATGTTCAAGCTCTAAAAAATCATCTAAATCAGACATACTTTGAGGATCATTCTCACCAATTAAAGAAGCAAGGAAATGAATCAAATCAATAAGCTGATTATTAATTTCAACCGTTACACTTTCAAAAAGTGTATTATGCAAATTACGAGAAGTTAATTTATTAATCACATCATAAAAAATAAATACAAGCGGAATACTCACCAAACCAGCAGAAACATTAATTAATAGGTTATTTAACCCAACATCAGATATAAATTTATCTGTTACAATATAAAGGATTACACCCGTTCCAAAGGCGACTAAAAAAGGTAAGATTTTAATAAGTAGTTTTTTCATAAATTTAAAATAAGCACTTTTCAATTACTTTCAAGCAATATCTTTACTTACAAAAGAATACTTATCTTGACAACAAAATGGTAAAACAGCTGGAATTATGCCTATATCAATATGAAAAAGGGGGCAAGAATCGTTGGCTAAATATCGCTTTTTTCTAACAGAAAAAACTGACTTATCTAACCTGTACATTCTCGTTACAAAAAAAACGCAACCAAAAAGTTGCGTTTTTTATTTTTGAACACCCTTATCTTGAAATAGGTTTATATTTAATACGATGAGGCTGATCAGCATCCGCACCCAAACGGCGTTTTTTATCAGCTTCATATTCCTCGTAGTTCCCTTCAAAATAAACGACTTGACTATCGCCTTCAAAAGCTAAAATATGCGTTGCAAGTCTATCCAAAAACCATCTATCGTGTGATGTAATAACCGCACAACCTGGGAAATTCATCAACGCTTCTTCCAACGCACGCAATGTATCCACATCTAAGTCATTTGTTGGTTCATCAAGCAAGAGAACGTTTGCCCCTTGTTTAAGCATTTTTGCCATATGAACACGGTTGCGTTCACCACCTGAAAGTTGTCCAACTTTCTTTTGTTGGTCTGGGCCTTTAAAGTTGAATTGTGAAACATATCCACGAGAGTTCACTTCACGTTTGCCCAAAGTTAAAATGTCTTTTCCTTCAGAGATTTCTTGCCAAACAGTTTTGTTATCATCCAAAGCATCTCTTGATTGATCGACATATCCAAGCGATACCGTTTCACCCACTCTAAATGAGCCACTATCTGGTTGTTCTTGCCCTGTGATAATTTTCATAAGAGTTGTTTTACCAGCACCATTTGGACCGATGATGCCAACAATCCCACCAGCTGGCAATTTAAATGAAAGATTTTCAAATAATAATTTTTCACCAAAGGCTTTTGTGAGATTTTCAGCTTCCAAAACAACTTGCCCCAAACGAGGACCAGCAGGAATGATAATCTGGGCAACTTCTGGTGCTTTTTCTCTTTCTTGCGATTTTTTCAAGAGTTCTTCATAAGCTGTGATACGTGCTTTTGATTTCGCTTGACGTGCTTTTGGTGATTGACGCACCCATTCAAGTTCTTCCTTCAATGTTTTTTGACGATTATTGTCGGCATTTTGCTCTTGTTCCATTCGTTTTTGTTTTTGTTCAAGCCAACTTGTGTAATTACCTTCAAATGGAATGCCCTCCCCTCTATCCATTTCTAAAATCCAACCAGTTACATTATCAAGGAAGTACCTGTCATGTGTTACCATAACAACGGTACCTGTATAATTTTTCAAAAATACTTGTAACCAAGCAACGGATTCAGCATCTAAGTGGTTTGTTGGTTCATCAAGCAAAAGCATATCAGGTTTTGATAATAATAAGCGACATAAGGCAACACGGCGTTTTTCACCACCAGAAAGTTTTGTCACATCTGCATCAGCAGGAGGACAACGCAGTGCATCCATTGCAATTTCAATTGTGCGTTCAAGTTCCCAGCCATTACAAGCATCAATTTTTTCTTGTAATTCTGCTTGTTCAGCTAAAAGAGCATCCATATCAGCATCAGGATCAGCAAATTTCATATTAACTTCTTCAAATCGTGCAAGCAAATCTCTAATTTCGCCAACGCCATCCATAATGTTCCCCATCACATCTTTTGAAGGGTCAAGTTGTGGTTCTTGAGGAAGATATCCCACTTTAACCCCATCAGCTGCAAAAGCCTCACCTGTGAAATCTTGATCTAAACCTGCCATAATTTTAATAAGTGTAGATTTACCAGCACCATTTGGACCAATCACCCCAATTTTTGCTCCAGGGAAAAAGCTAAGCCAGATGTGTTTTAAAACCTCTTTTCCACCTGGGAATGTTTTGCACAAATCTTTCATCACATAAATATATTGATATGAAGCCATCTTTTTTATCCTTTCCTTATAATAAAATTTATTTGGTTATACCAATAAATCTAAAAAAAATCAATATAATTTATTAAATATTTTAAATAAATTTGTTTTAATAAAAATCATTGACAAATTTATGTTTTTATGGTACTATTGCTGTATTCAAGGATAATAGGAGGTTTTATGTATCAGACATTAAATGAAAAAGAAATCACAAATCTTTTTTCTTCATTTCATCAAAGGTTAAAAGAACAATCTCAACAATATATAAGCTCTTTTTCTCAATCACAATCTAATATATCACCAAAAGATCAAGCTCGTCTTGAAGAGGTAATTTATGATTTATTGATTACCTCGCATCTTTTTAACAGAAATAAAATGAGAACATTTTCTGGAATAAAAGAGATTTTTGATGCGTTTAACAATAATGAGAATATTGAAGAAAAAGCAATAAAGATTAAAAAAGAGTGGGATATTTATAAAGATGAAATAGAAGATGCAATTGACTATGGATTAAATCTAAGAGATAACGTAAATCCTTATTATCCAGCGTGTTTTAATGATACTGAAAGAGTGTTTTTCAAAGTAGAAGAACAAGGCTCATTAACCTCTATTTTTAACCAGTTTATTCAAAAATACAATGAGATTTTACCTAACACCTATAAAATGGTATTAGAAAGGGTGGATAAAGGGTTGAATAATAATTCAATATCTGCAGGGCGTTTTTTAATGCAACAAATCAAAGCGTTTGAACGTGCCAAAAAACAACTTGCTGAATTTGCGACAGAAAGCTTATCCACTGTTGTTCTTGAAATTAACAATCAAAAAGAGGGGATTGTACAATATCAAAAAGATGTTTCTGTGACACCTCAAAAGAAAATAAAGGTTAATCCATTTGTTTTTTATGTTTTGAAAGATAAAATGTGTCAATTATCCAAAGAGGATTCTTTGAATGAGTTAGTAACTCTCTTAACAAATGAAATAAATGAATTATCAGACACTTTAAAAAAATATCAATTTGCAGCAGAAAGGGATAGAAAAGATTTTGAAAGTAAAGAAGAAGCCCCTATTGATTTAATTATGTTTTCAAAAAAAGCTTATGATATTGCCAATATGTCTGGTTATGTTGACTGGTGGTCTTGCATGGAGCCTGTAGATGATGGTTGCGGCGAGTATAAATATATGCCTTCTTATATTGGAAGAGGGGCAATCGTTGCCTATGGATATAATTCAAAAAATCCTTATAAAGCAATTTCTAGAATTCTTTTAAAACCATTTTATGGAGCAAATGATTCAACTCATGTTTTTTATAATCAAGACAATATTTATGGACGTTTTTCATTTGAATTTAAAGATGTTGTTTCGAAAATAGCCGAAGAAGTTTTTGATAATAGAAATGAAAATGAACCATTTTACAGGCAACCACATCAATTTTATTCTCCAACATGGCGTTGTGCAATACAAAACACGGATGTGGAAAGTTGGTTAACCAATTATGGTATCAATGTTGAAAAACGAAATACTTCGTTTGTTATTCAAAAAGGTATTAGTTTAAATGATTTAAAATTAAAAACATTACCAAACTTTTCAAACTATATCGTACCACGTTTCGATTGTTACAACAATCCTCTTGAGAGTTTGAAAAATTCACCATCAGTTGTTTCTTATGATTTTGATGCATTTTGTACACTCATTAAATCGCTAGAGGGAGGTCCAAAATGTGTTGGGGATAAGTATAACGTTGATTACTGCCCCGAACTTGTCACTTTAAAAGGATTAGCAAAAAAAGTTGGTTCATTTTCGGCTAAAAATTGCAAAAATTTAAAAAGATTAGAAGCTGAAAATACAATTGTTAAAGGTTCCTTTTGTATTGTGGGAGCTAAAAACCTTAAAAGTTTAATTGGGTGTCCTAAAAAAATTGGTGGAGCTTTTTCGTTTTCTCTTAATCATTTAGGTATGTTGGATGAATTGCCTAAGGTGGGAGGTGATATTTTATGTCACGCAAGCAAAGATTTTAAAATTCCAAAAGAAGGCGTTGTTCTTGCAGAAAATAATCCAAAAGTTAAATTTATGTATCCATTGTTTAAGCAAGACGGATGCATTTATAACTTCTTTAACTTGCCAGAAAATTTTGTTGTCAAACAAAATATTTTAATAGATTGGGATACAGAATATGGGGATGAACTACCCGATTTAAGTGGTGTTATCGTTGATGGGAATATCTCTTTTGCAAGAGGGTTCAAACTTTCGCATTGGAAATGGAAGCCAAAAAAATTGACTGGTTATTTAAATACAGAAGGAGTAACAGATAGTTCTGTTCCTGAAGAGTTATTTTCTTTCACAACGGATACTTCAAAAGGTGTTTTAAAAGATGTTGACTCTCGCAATCTAAACAGTAAGAGCGATGATTTGAAAAAAGAAAAAATCGCCACACAACAAAATAAAAACAAGGGATATTATATTTCTTTTGAAAATCAACATTGTTAAAATATTGATGTTCTGTATTTTTTGTATAAATGAAAATAGAGCAATGACTGTATAATTTGACTGATTATAAAGCATTTTTTCTTGATTTTTTCAAAAAAAGAAAATATAATAAGTCCGTTTATAATTTTTAAGGAGTTTTTTATGGCAAAAGAAGAAGTTTTGCAATTCACAGGAACTGTTACAGAAGCATTGCCAAATGCCATGTTTCGTGTAACACTTGAAAATGGTCATGAAATTATCGCTCATACATCTGGTAAAATGCGTAAATTTCGCATTCGCGTTATGGTTGGTGATAAAGTTGAAATCGAAATGACACCTTATGACCTTTCAAAAGGGCGTATTGCATTTAGACACAAAGCTTAATATTTTTTTTAAGTTCATTTCTATTTAATCAAGGGGGATTTACATGTATACACAACTTATTTTTTTTCTGATTGAATTATTCGTTATTTTGGGTTGTGTTACATGGATTGTCCCTTTTTGCTTAAACAAGACTAAAAAAGATATCTCAATCGCATCTTTTTTAAATATTTTAGCTGTTTTTGGTGGTAGTTTAGTTTTATTAACCACAACAGGTTATACCCTTGTTCAAAAAGGGGGATTCCTACCCATATTTGTTACTTTTTTTGCTGTGATGGGTAGTTTTTTTTACACCGCTTTTCAAGATAAAAAAAGACTGTTATTCATCATCACAACATTACTTTGTTTATTAGGCACTTTTTTAACACCAAATGGTCTTGAACTAACCTTAACAAATTTTGCAATACAGTGCTGTGCGGCTCTTTTATGGATAACGTTTATTTATATGATGCAACAACTTGATCGCATCTTTTTATTTTCATTTACTGTTTTTTCCGTTTTCTTTTTAGTTTCAAGCTTAATGTGTTCCAATATCTTTCCTTTCTTAAACAGCAGTTTTCAATTTTTATGCTTCTCATTACTTATTCTTCTTGTAAGCATAACATTTTGGTTAAAAAAGAAAGGGCTTTTTTTGCAAGGGCCAGCTTCTATATTTTTCTTATCCTATATAATTGGATATTTCGGCTATTGCTTAGGCATAACAGGTAAAGCCTCTGTCTTACCTATATTTATTGCGTATGAATTATTAGAAATTATTCTTGCACTTGCTACAAACCTATATTTGTACCACAAAATCACTCCTATTCAAGTACCTTTTTTAATTGAAAAAGCCTATATGACACAAAAAAATATCTCCAATGCTGTAAAAAAAGTGTTTTCCATTTCATTTTTCTTTTCAATGCTTGCACTCTTAAGTGCCTATACAATCCACAAAAATATTTCCGTTATGGGATTAAAAAACATTTATGTAATGTACGCATTTACAGCTGTTCTTTTGTTTCAAACATATATCGTATTTAAAACTTGGGGTGAACCAAAAACTGAATTTAAAAATTTATTTAAAGATCTTAAATCAGAACTCAAAAGGGTTCACAGTGAATTGAAAAACACATTAAAAAAATAAAAGGATTCGTAGATGATACCTCTTTATGATCGACCAAATTTAATGGGTGATGCTGGATTTACTTTAAAATCAAAATTCAAACCTGCTGGCGATCAACCTCAAGCGATTAAAGAACTTGTGGAAGGCTTAAAAAGGGAAGAAAAAAATCAAGTATTGCTTGGTATTACAGGTTCTGGAAAAACATTTACAATGGCTCATGTTATTCAAGAAATGCAAAGACCAACCCTCATATTAGCACATAACAAAACACTTGCAGCACAGCTTTATGCCGAAATGAAAACTTTTTTCCCAGATAATGCTGTTGAATATTTCGTTTCATATTATGATTATTATCAACCAGAAGCATACATTCCTAAAACAGACACATATATTGAAAAAGATTCTGCAATTAATGAACAAATAGACCGTTTGCGTCATGCTGCAACACGGCATATTCTCGAAAGACGTGATGTCATTATTGTTTCATCTGTTTCGTGCATTTACGGCTTAGGCTCTGCCGAATCATATTCATCAATGGCCTTCCAATTAAAAAAAGATGAAACTGTTGATTTAAATGACATTACAAAACGATTGGTTGAGCTTCAATATAAAAGAAATGATATTGCTTTTGAACGAGGCTCCTTTCGCTTAAATGGTGATGTGTTGGACATTTTCCCATCTCACTATGAAGATTTAGCATGGCGTATATACCTTTTTGGCGATGAGATTGAAAAAATTTGTGAGTTTGATCCACTAACAGGCAAAACAAAAATCGAATTAAAAGATATCACAATTTTCCCTGCCAGCCATTACGTCACACCAAGGCCTGCTCTATCACAAGCTATAAAAACGATAAAAGAAGAACTTAAAGAAACGGTTGCCTTTTTTCAAGAAAATTCTAAACCGTTAGAGGCAGAACGCATATCCTCTCGTACAAAATATGATTTGGAAATGTTAGAAGCAACAGGTTCATGCAAAGGGATTGAAAATTATTCAAGACATTTAACAGGCAGAAAACCAGGAGAGGCACCTCCAACGCTCTTTGAATATTTGCCTCCTGATGCACTGATTTTTATTGATGAAAGTCATGTTACTATTCCTCAAATTGGAGCTATGTATCGTGGTGACTTCGCACGAAAATCTGTTTTATCCGAATATGGGTTTCGTCTACCAAGTTGTAAAGATAATCGCCCACTTAAATTTGAAGAATGGGATATTATGCGACCCAAGACCATTTTTGTTTCTGCAACACCAGGGGCTTTTGAACTAGAACAAACGAAAGGCGTTTTTACTGAGCAAATTATCAGACCGACAGGTCTTTTAGATCCTGAATGCGTTGTCAAACCTGTTGCAACACAAGTGGAAGACCTACTTTTTGAATGTCAAAAAGTATCTAAGCATAAAGGACGTGTTCTTGTCACAACCCTAACAAAAAAAATGGCGGAAGATTTAACCGATTACTTTACAGAACACGGATTAAAAGTTCGCTATCTCCATTCAGATATTGATACCTTAGAACGTATCCAAATTATCAGAGATTTACGGTTAGGAACTTTTGATGTTTTGGTTGGCATTAACTTATTACGCGAAGGATTAGATATTCCCGAGGTTGAATTGGTTGCAATTTTAGACGCTGACAAAGAAGGTTTTTTACGTTCAACAACGTCACTCATTCAAACCATTGGCCGTGCTGCAAGAAATGTAAATGGCAGAGTTATTTTATATGCAGACAAGATAACAAAATCCATAAATGCTGCATTAACGGAAACAAATAGACGCAGGCAAAAACAAATTGAATTTAATAAATTCCACAACATTACACCCAAAGGAATTCAAAAAGAAATCCCTGATTTAATTCAAGATTTTAACGATTTGGTTGGTTCAACAAATGATAAAATAACCCCTGTGGAAATTGAAAAAGAAATACCAACTTCCATTGAACAGCTCAAAAAACAAATGAAAGAGGCTGCCGAGGCTTTAAACTTTGAAGAAGCCGCCAAATTGCGTGATAGATTAAGAAAGTTAGAACAATTAGCTGTTCAAGATTTTTAAAAAAAGGGCAACATGATAAAATCAATCATTCAAAAAATAAGTATTGTTATTTTTATTTGCGTACTCGTTTATATTCCATTTTTAGGAGTACTTTATTCATTGCAACATAAAATCATATATCATCCCAATCCTATAAAACCAGATATTGCAAACATTCAAAAAGAAATTGCTGACATTCGAGAAGTTAATTATTCACTCCCTGATGGAAAACAGGTTTATGGATGGTATTTAAAATCAAATAAAACACCAAAAGTGATTGTCTTTTTTCATGGCAATACGGGCAATTTGGAATACAATTCTAAACAATTACATTTTTTTAAAAAATTAGGTTATTCTGTTTTTATGCCAGAATATCAAGGATTTGGGGGCATAAAAGGAAATTTAAGACAATCTGAATTAGAGCAAGATGCCAAAACAGCCCTGCTTTGGCTTTTAAGCAAAGGATATAAGCCAAAGGATATTATTGTTTATGGTCATTCCCTTGGCACATATGTTGCTCTTTTTGCCACATCATTTATGCAGAGCGAAAACAAAGACGTATCGGCTGTTATTTTAGAAGCACCTTTTTATTCACTCATCAATATGGGACAAAATATGTTTGGAAATTTAATCCCACTCAATTGGTTATTAAAAGACAAATTCCCATCAATGGAGCTTATTAAAACCATAAAAACACCCATTTATATCGGCCATGGTAAGCAAGACAGTGTTATCCCTTATGAACAAGGCTTAATGTTATTTGAAGATGCAAAACATCCGAAAACATTCTTTTCATCCGATACGGCAAATCACAACACTTTACCTGAAGAAGGATTTATAGATACAATTTTGGCTCCCTTAAAATAAAAGACTTGACGAATGGCTCAAGATTCTTTAAACTTGCTTTATCAACAATAAAGGGGTCCGCAAATGGGCGTTTTATCACGGCATTTAAAGAAAAAATCTTCACAAAAAAAAGAAGTACAGAATGTTTTAAAAGCATTAAAAAAAACCATAAAATTAAAATGCTCTGTTGAAGAAAAACTAGAACGCATAACAAAATTAACAGCTCAAGAGCTTCAGGTTGAGGCATGCTCTTTTTACATCATTCGCCCTGGTGATGTATTGGAGTTATACGCAACCTATGGACTAGAACAAAAAGCTGTACACGAAACATTTTTACGCATCGGTGAAGGGTTAAATGGTGAGGTCGCTTTAACACGAAAACCTATACAGGTCGAAAATGTATGGCAACATAGTGGCTTTGTCTACAAACCTGAAACAAAAGAGCTTAATCTTAATTCTTTTGCAGCTGTACCTGTTATCCATCAAGAAGTTTTATTAGGCGTACTCAGTATTCAAAAAAAAGAAATCCACCGTTTCACCTCATCAGAAATGGACTTTCTTGCCATTATATCCATGATTGTCAGTGACTTATTACTGAAGGAATTAAAAGAAAACAAAGTCAAAGTTTCTTCGGGTAGACAGCACAAAAAAATGGATGCCGTCTCTCTTATTCAAGGTTTAGCGATTGGAAAAGCATTTGTTCATAAAAGGGTTGCCTTTGACAATATCTTATCACTTGACAAACACAACGAACAAAAAAAACTTATATCCGCCATTCGTGAGGTTGAAGAAGAAATCTCACAAATGCTCCTTTTACCAGATATTACTCGTGAACAAGCAGATATATTTAAAACATATTTAATGTTCACACGGGATAAAGGATGGGCAAAAAAAATCAACAACGCCATTGCCTCTGGACTAACCGCTCAAGCAAGCATACAAAAAGTATTAAATGAAATCACAGAACGGATGAGCTTGCTTTCCGATGCGTACATTAAAGAGAGAATTCATGACTTTCAAGATTTAGCTAACAGAATTATTCGTCACCTAAATGGCAAACAATCCATATCTAAAAAACTACCTCGAAACGCTATCCTAGTTGCACAAAGTTTAGGGCCTGTCGAATTATTAGATTATGATCTTTCAAAAGTTAAAGCTATTGTTTTAGAAGAAGGCTCTCAAACAATGCATATGACAATCGTTGCAAGATCGTTAAATATCCCTGTTATTTCAGGCATTAAAGACATAACGAACAGCATTTTAACTGATGACATTTTAGCTGTTGATGCCGTAAAGGGTTTTTTATATATTAATCCTTCTGATGAAATTTTAGATGATTTTGATGAAAAATTAAGAACATATCGCAGACAGCAAAGTCAATATTTGCCTCTCAAAAATCTTATAAGCGAAACAAAAGATCGTGTTTACATTTCACTCAATATCAATGCTGGTTTACCATCAGATATTACAAATACAAAAAGTTTTTCTTATGATGGAATTGGCCTTTACCGAACAGAATTACCATTTATGTCTGCTCAACAATTACCAAATACAAAAGAACAAACCTCTATTTATAAAAAAGTTTTTGATGAAGTTGGGAAAAAACCAGTTATATTTAGAACATTAGATATTGGTTCTGACAAAATTCTTCCCTATTTTGAAAATAAGAAAGAAGAAAACCCAGCCATGGGGTGGCGTTCAATCCGTATTACATTAGACAGACGTATTATTTTGAAAACGCAATTAAGAGCTTTTATTCGTGCGGCTGCAGGACGTGAATTAAAAATTATGTTTCCAATGATTACAACTATTGAGGAATTAAAGGAAGCAAAAAAACTATTCTATCTAGAAATTGAACGTGAAAAATTAAAAAGCGGACAAATCCCTTCTAGTGTCAAAATAGGCACCATGATTGAGGTTCCGTCATTATTATTCCAACTTGATGAATTAGTCAAGGAGGTTGATTTTGTTTCTATTGGTACAAATGATTTAGCACAATTTTTCTATGCAACAGATAGAGGAAATCCCGTTATTTGGGATAGATATGACACACTATCGCCCGTTTTTTTAAAAGCATTAAAAAAAGTTTCAGATGCCTGTCAAAAGGCAAATATCCCTTGTTCAATTTGTGGAGAAATGGCTTCTCGTACATTAGAAGCTTTTGCTCTCATTGGAATCGGATTTACAAACTTATCTATGAATCCCATGTCACTTGGGCCTATTAAAGGAGTTGTCAGAACAATGAATAAAGAAAAAACTGCACTATTCATAGATAAACATTTAAATGATTCTACCATAAGTTTAAGAGATTTATTAAAAGCTTATGCTACAGATCATGGTGTTTTAATTTAAAAGAGAGGTATTTTTATGACAACAAAAGCAATTATTTTAGGTGCAGGAATGGGAAAAAGAATGGGTGCTGATTTACCCAAGGTTTTACACACAATTTGTGACATTCCTATGATTAATATCTTACTCAATACGGTTCAAAAAACAGGGATTGAAGATATCACTGTCGTCATTGGACCCAACATGGATAATGTTAAAAATGCTGTACATCCTGTCAAAACCGTTGTTCAAACTGACAGATTAGGAACTGCTCATGCCGTTTTAACCGCTGAAAAAGAAATTACGCCTTTTGACGGTAATGTTCTTATCCTTTTTGGTGACCAACCATTATTTTTACCAGAAACATTAAAACGTATGATACAAAAATGTGAAGAAGGGATTGATGTTGCTGTTCTTGGTTTTATCCCTGAAGATGCACGCCGATATGGCCGTTTAATTATGGGCGAAAATGGCCTCGATTCCATTGTAGAATACAAAGATGCAACCGATGCACAACGAGCTATCAAGTTATGTAATTCAGGCGTTATGTGTGTCAATGGGCGACATTTATTATCGCTATTAAAAGAAATTGATAATAAAAATGCGGCAGGTGAATATTATTTAACAGACATTGTAGCAAAAGCTAAAAATAAAGGATTAAGTAGAGATGTCGTCATTGGGGATGCTGCCGAACTGCACGGTGTTAATACGCCAGAAGAATTAGAACTTGCTGAAGAAATCTATAAAAAAAGGATAAATCAATGTTAAATCTTTTTATGAAAGTATTTTTATTGACTTTACTATTTATTACAATTGGTTTGCTTGGTGCTTTTTTTTCTAATGAAGCTTTTGCTGCTTCTTGTACTGACAAATTGTTTAGTTGTTTTCCAAAAGAGGGAGATTGGATTTCAGGAATTCTTGGGGCTGCAAAATGTATTTTGCAAAATTTTGTATGTATGATAAATAAGATTATTTCAATTTTTGCATGAGGTGAATAATGCCTATTTTATTAGCTGATGTCGGTGGTACAAATATTCGTTTTTCTATTTTAGAAAATGATAAAATATCTGAAATTGAATATTACAAAACAAGTGATTTTAAAAATATTGAAACGGCACTAGAAAGCTACCTTCAAAAAGTTAATAAACAACCTCAAAAAATGGTTTTAGGTGTTGCAGGCCTGATTCAAAACGGAATCGCTCAATTAACAAATGCGGATTTTAAAATTTCCCAACCGCAATTGGAAAGCATTTATCCAAAAACAAAAATCATCCTTGTAAATGACTTTATTTTACAAGGATACGGCATTTTAAAAACAAATGAAAAAGATTTGTATTTATTAAATGGCACGAATACACCCCAAATAGGTAATAAAATTGTATTGGGTCCTGGAACTGGGCTAGGAAGTTGTTTTTTAATCCCTAATGCAACAGATTTTACCGTCTTATCTTCTGAAAGTGGGCATACAAGTTTAGCACCCATCACACCCAATCAACAAAAGATATTGGCCGAAATTAGCAAGGAAGAAATACCTCTGTCTTTTGAAGATATTATTTCAGGAAGTGGCCTTTGTCGCCTTTATCAATCAATTTTAAAAATACAGCAGTTTGCACCTGATTCAAGCTGGCTTAATGAGCTTGAAGAAATGAAAACCGCCTTTTCCATTAGGAGCTTAAAAGAAGCCTCCTTTATGCCACTGAGGCCTAAAGAAATCACGCTCCTTGCAGAACAAGAAGACGAAATTGCTTTATTAACATTTTGGTACTTTTTCGAATTTTTGGGAATTTATGCATCCAATTTAGCCTTAACAATCAAATCAGAAGGTGGGGTTTACTTGGTTGGCAACTTACTTAATCAAAGCACGATTCGCTCATTACTTATCAAATCTAATTTTAAAAAATTCTTTCACATGAAACAAATTTTTGCATCTTACTTAAAAAACATACCTGTTTATTTGGTTGAAAAGCCTGATATTCAAATTCAAGGACTTATTTATTTAGCAAAAACACTATAAAAATAAATATATTATAAAAAAAATATTCAAACATGTAAAAAAAGCTTGCAAAGACAAAAAATTTCTGCTATTAATAATGTCATTCCCGATGGGGGTGTAGCTCAGCTGGTTAGAGCGTCTGCCTGTCACGCAGAAGGCCGAGGGTTCGAGCCCCTTCACTCCCGCCATTTAAAGACCGCATCTGCGGTCTTTTTTTTATATCTAAAGAGCCTCTCACCCAAGGGTTCTCGCCCAATTCCACCATCTTTTCAACTTCGGTTCTCACCTCGTTTCAAAGTGCTTCATTGGTTTACGCTGAAAAACAGTTCCCCAAACTGTTTTCCCTTACGCACTCACTCCCGCCATTTATTCCACAAGACATTGTTTTTGTGGAATTTTTTTTGCCCTTTTTTAGGACTTTTTTCCTTCCCGTCACAGCCCACCGTCACTTTGCCCGATAAAGACATTTTACAAGGTCTATATTTAAAGATGTTATAACCATTCTTCCCGAATGGATTTGCTGGACATTTTTACCTTTTACCCGAATGAATTTTTAGATTTTCTCCGAAGTTTAAGACATTGAACGAATTTTTCAAATTTCTATCTTTAAAAGTTCTTTAAGAACCTCTTTATAATCAAACTATGGCCTTCTTCATAAAGGGCATCAAGTCTTTGATGATTGGTTTCTGCTTCACTCAGTCCACTGATTGATTTGACTAAATAATATAATGCATCTATGGATGAATAAATGTTCGGATAACGGGCTATTGATGCTTTATTATACTCAATTCCCGTGGATGCAGGAGCGTTACATTGTTCTAATATAAAAAAACGTTAATTAGAGGCAGAAACGACATCATATTGACCTGCTTGATCTGTATAAATGAGCTTTCCAGTTGCGGAATCAAACACTTCTAAATTCAATATCATATAGTCACTTTTGTTATATGCAGCAAAACTAAAGTGTTGGGGAACATTAATTCTTCCCCGATTTCGCATTAAATCTATTAGTGTATATATTTGTGAACCATTTAATGTAGTAACTTTTGCTGTGCCATCTACATCAAGACAGGGACCTAAAGCTACTTCATGATTTCTGTATGAGCCTGAAACGATATCATAATTTCTTACAATACAACTAATTTTTAATTCAAATCCCTTTTCTCCAATCTTTGGTTTAGAGGGAATTAATTGGGTGCCAAATGTTTCTAGGAACCAAAGTAAACATAAAATTAATATCCCTATTATTAATTTATAAAACACTTTTTTCATTTTAAAACTCCTTATTTATTAATAGTTATAATTATATTTGATATAATCATTTAAGTTATTCATAACGTCTGTGCATATGTGCAATATTTTATTTGCACTGTTATTTTTTAATGATTTTACTAAATCTTCAGAACCTTTTAGCTGATATTTTCTGAGTTCTTTTTCATTAAAGACAAGGCCATGTTTTATCATTACCTTATCCAGAGCATTATTGTACACATGCCCTGCTTCAATTTCTCCAGATGTCAATTTGGCACTCATATATCCAGCACCGATACAATAATAATCCAATTGTTTTTCAGATAATGAATGTATATTGGTCGTATTTTCTTCGCAAGCTGTTAACATCAGCAAAGATAAAAGGCATATCCGTAAAGATTTCTTATTCTTCATGTTTGGTATTTCCTTTAATTAATTTGCTATTTCCTTTAATTAATCTGATAAAATCATCTTTTTGTTTGTATGCAATATAAATAGCTAAAGCAAGTATTGAAAGCCTAAAATACCCAAACAAGTTAGCACTCACCCCGTTCTTTTTTATAACTGGCATCAATATATTTATAAGGCATAATATAGAAAATAAAACAGTATAAAATCTTACTTTAGGTGTTTTAAATTTAAGGTAATAGTCCATAGTACACAAAAAATAAATCGTTGGAAGTGCGAATAATACGATTTTAATTATATTATGAAGAGCGGCTGGCAGGTTAATTATATCACCTAAGAAAACAAATTTACCATTAAATATAATTGAAAATAAAAATGAAAATATAAAAAAGAACGGCATATTAATGAGTTTTAATTCCTTTTTTCGTATTGTTAGTAAAACTATTAATGCTGGAAATAGAGCTAACAATCCAATCACAGCTGATAAAAGAGAACGATTTTCAACCAAAATCACTTCTAGTAAAAAAACAGAAAGCATAAAATATAAAGAAAATTTCTGTAATTTGTTTAAATTCTTTTTACTCTCATCTGAAATTATAAAGATAATAAAAGCACCTCCCATATGTATAAAAAGATGTGCCATAGAAGAAAACTTACCTATAAATTGTGTTTCTATTTGATATAGATAACAATACCAACCAATTGAAGAAATTAGTGTACACCATGCAAATATTTTAATGTATAGCATAAATATATTGCTTTGAATTTCTTTTGTATTTTGTTCTTTCATCTTAAAACCTCCTATTTATAAATATGATTATTCCTTCCTTTACCTATTGAAACAAAGAAATTTTTTCTTTTTTAACTTTTTTCAATCCTGCTTTGGCATGAAGAGAATTATTCACAATGTTTAATGCTATTTCATTTTTTTCAAGATTCTCAGCTAATGAACAAAATAATTCAGACAAAAGGTCAATAGTATTTTGACTTTTACTTTCTATAATATTGATAGCAACTTTCATTAAAGAGTGAAATTCTAATATCTGTTGACTGGTTTGCATATCTAAAAGAGAGATATCAGCACCAACTGAATGAATAACAGCATTGCTAATGGTAAAAGTTTCTTTCAGATTCTCAACTTTTATCTTATCAGCAGAAAGTGTATAAAAAACAGCACGAGCAATAAAACCAACTTCGCAAGATAATGCTATATGTAGACGCTTAATTTTTACATATTCATAGACTGACCCAATTAATCCCAAAAGAGAAGTAATGTTACATGTTTTTAAAAGGATTTTTAAAAATTCATAGTTAACACCAGTTTTTACATTTATGTGTATTTGAGCTCCTAAACCAATTAATAACAAAACTACAAATATCATAATTAACTTAATTTTTTTATCCATGATTTATATTCTCTCAGTGTCTTATTCTCCACAAAGGGTGGTTTATGGAGATAAATCATGCTGTTGGTTTTACTTGCTGAGTAATCTTATGTAAACTTGTTAGATTATAATGAGTTACGATATTTAACTTGACAATTTTGAAAAATAATTATAAACTAACGAATGTATTTAATCTAAACCACCGTCTATTTTATATACTTTCAACCTTGATAAATACACTAATATCAAGGAGTTTTTATTATGAAAGTAATTGGATATATCAGGGTGAGTACAGAACAACAAAATTGTGCCAACCAAAAGTTTGAGATAATAAACTATTGTCAAAAACAAAACTGGAAAGTTGATGAGTTTGTGGAAGAAACTATCTCTTCAAGAAAAGAATTAAAGAAAAGAAAGTTAAACAGGTTATTGGATAAGTTGGATGCTGATACAATCCTTATAGTTACAGAGATTAGTAGGATTGGAAGAAATCTAATGGAAGTGATGGGCATTTTGCAACTTTGTTTAGAAAAAGGATGCAAGGTCATTACAATCAAAGAGAACTTCCATCTGGGCAGTGATATTCAAAGCAAGTTTATTGCTTGCATCTTCTCACTTGTTGCAGAGATGGAAAGACAACTCATTTCTCAAAGAACAAAGGAATCATTAAAAAGAATTAAGAACGAGGGCAAACATCTTGGCAGACCTCATGGATTTAGTTATAGAAAACTACAAAAGAAACACACTAAAATTAAAGAATTATTAAATAAAAAAGTCCCAAAAACACAGATTGCAAAACGAATGGGATGTACTTGGACAACACTTCATAGATATATTAATGAGAACATAGAATAATTATCTGAGTAATAATTTTTCTAGTTAATCCTTCATCCAATATCTTGAAAGGTTAACAATTATTTTTCTTTCTTCATTTCTCTTGATAGGCAATATATACACTATCATAAGGATA
This sequence comes from uncultured Alphaproteobacteria bacterium, assembly GCA_937888725.1. Classification (GTDB taxonomy): domain Bacteria; phylum Pseudomonadota; class Alphaproteobacteria; order CAAHEQ01; family UBA3637; genus RGIG4140. The sequence continues at coordinate 22,072 of CALARE010000071.1, forward strand.
ATTGATATGATAAATAAGTAGAAAAAAGCTAAAAAACCCGATATCCAAAAGTCTTCTAAAAATGCAAATTGTCCGATTGCCCAGTGTCAAAATTGTTTGAACATTCGACATTGCATAGTTAATTCTTTTATACTTATATAGCAACTTAAATACAACCACAGAGTTATAGTTGTCTTGTTACATTTTCGCTCTAAAATTGAATAAAAAACATTAATTTCAATAAAGAAGGAAGGTATATTATAGACGTAATATAAAAAAGAGGTGCATCATTTAATAAGAAATAGAAACAAATTCTTTTAACTAGGTCAAAGATACGCATGAACAATAAAGTTCATCAAAATCAAAAAAAAAGAGCCCCTCGGATGAGGGGCAAGGAGGGTAAAGGAGGTAAGGAGGAGAGGAAGTGTGGAATGAGTGTATAAAAGGTTCGGCAGTGACCTACTCTTCCGCAGCTTAAGCTGAAGTACC
>CALARE010000072.1 GCA_937888725.1 uncultured Alphaproteobacteria bacterium
CAACATGTAAACATCATCATTTTAACCCAAGGAGGCAACCCATGACAAATATATCTAGAACCACACTCAGAGAACTTAAAAAACGTTATCTCAACATTTTAAAAAAGTGCTTCCTTGCGAACCTGATGGCTTTTGTTTTTTCTCTGCCTGCTTATTCAGGTACAGCAACTGATTCTGATTCATTAATGGCTGAACTTGAAAAAAACGAAAGAGCCGTTATTGAAAGCGGAACTTATACCTTAACATATGATAAATCAAATGCTCTTTATGATGCTAAAAGTGATTCAATAGTTTTTACCCCAGTTGAAAGCAATTTTAAAAATATTCAGGGTGTAAAATTATATAACAATGCTGATATTTCTTTTGAAAGTGATTTAAAGTTTGTTTTTAATGAGAATTTTGTTCCCATAATTTCTCCATATAGTGATGTATATGGGGTAGGTATGTATAATCTTGGAACTTTGACTTTTAATACCGAAGTTGATTTTTCATATAACACAGCAAATAATGTACATCTTCAAGGTATTGTTTATAATGTTGGAACAGTTAATTTTAAGAGTCACACTAATTTTAATAACAATATAGTTACAGGAGAACCTTCAACTTCCTATGGAGTAGCTGTTTTTAACAAAGGTGGAACTGTTAATTTTGAAACTGCTGATTTTATCGGAAATGTAGCAGGAACAAAAGAGAACCGTGTTTATGCAGTACATGGTTTTTTAATCAGAAATGAAAAAAATGGGAAAATGGTATTTTCTGGAGATGTTAATTTTAAAAATAATGCAGTTTGGTCAAAATATGCTGTTGGCTCAAATATAATACAAAACAGTGGAACTTTGGAATTTATGGGGACTACTAGATTTGAGAATAATTTCACATCAGTATTGAATGCTGGTGATCAAGGATGGGGAAATGTCAAAAATTATAGCAGTATGAAATTTAACAATGTTTATTTTATTGGAAATGAAGTGGAAGGTGGTTTGACTGGTGTTGCTTCAGCATTATCAGCAACAACAGGATCAAAAACTGACTTTACAGGCACTGCTATTTTTCAAGATAATAAAATAAGTGGGAAACAGGCAGTTGGTGGGGCAATTTATCATTATGATTATAGCTCTAAGGGGACACAAATAACATTTCAAGAGGTACATTTTATTAATAACAAAGCAATTGCCTTTGATGATAAATCACAAGGTGGGGCAATAGCGAGTGAGAGTGGAATTATTATTTTTAATAACTTAGCATTATTTCAAGATAATTTAGCTTCTGGTAAAACGGCTTATGGAGGAGCTATTTACCAAATATCTAAATCTGGTTTTTTTGATTTTGAAAATAAAGTAACTTTTATAAATAATAAGGTTAAAGGAAACGAAGCTTATGGAGGAGCTCTATATTTAACAGGATCGACTGGTAAGGCAAATACAATTTTTAAAAACGGTTTTCATTTTTCTAATAACAAAGAAATTATTGTTACAACGAATGCAGATGGATTGATAACAGAAATAGAACGCTTAAATGACATATACATAGATGATGGTATTATAAATATAGAAGGAACTGATCCAAACGCTGAAGAATTTATTGGTGGCGGTATCAGAGGAGCCGAGGGAAAAGGCACCATCAATAAATCCAGTGTTGCTACATTGGTGTTTGGGGAAGAATCGGATAGCACAGGGTTCACAGGTGTTTTCAATCAAACGGCTGGGAAGACGGTTGCAAGGTCAGAAACCTTTTTGGGTGGTATTAACAACATTGATGGTGGTGAACTTGAAACCCATGGGAATGAGATTAAGTATACAGCCATTGTTGGTGGTACGGGTCGTTTGACGCATTTTGCAATGAGCGAAACTCCAGTTGAAATCAAAGGGTTATCCTTTAAAGAGGAAGGCACAAACCTTTCAATGACCTTTAAAAATGGCAGATATCAATTAAAAGAAGAAATGACGAATGCCAAGGGGAACACTTTAAGTTTTGAGCATGCTGATTTAAGTATTTTAAATGGGTCGAAAAACTTGGGAACAATCATCGCAAAGGATGGCGTTGTCGATATCGGCACAAATGAGGTGAATGTCGACAGTATCGATTTAAAAGAAAACAGCACATTACAACTGGGTGTCAATTCGTTAACAGAACATGGAAAGGTGAACGGTACCATTACTGGAGCTGAAACGTCAGAAATTGCCTTAACAGTCGGTCTTGGTGTTGAAAAAGGTGTGTATCAACTTTTTGATAGAGATAATACGGTTAATATGAAAGAAAATGCCATTTTTAACATCAAAGATCTTGAAAATGGCTCATATGAAATCAGTAAAAAAACATCCAATGAGTTGTCATCTTCTCTTGAAGTTGGCAAAAACGAAGGGAAAACCCTTTTTGCAATAATGGAAAAAGAGGGGACGCATACAAACTTTCAACGGATGCAATCAGAAGTTTTGGACGCTTTACAATCACAAGATGCTGGAACAGTCGCAAAGGCGAAGAAAGCCCTCAATGCATTGGGAGCTAGGAGTACATCCGTCTATCAATCACAGGCGACGGCACAGTTTACACAAATGCATACGGTGATTACAC
>CALARE010000073.1 GCA_937888725.1 uncultured Alphaproteobacteria bacterium
AAAACCAATATGCTACAATAAAACCAACAAAATCAGATTAAAAACCTGGTTGCAACTTGACAATCAAAACCAATATGCTACAATTTGCCTTTAAATGGTAATCATATGACGTTAGTTGCAACTTGACAATCAAAACCAATATGCTACAATGCTGAAGAGTTAAAACAACAAAAGGCGGAAGTTGCAACTTGACAATCAAAACCAATATGCTACAATCTTTTTGTCAACACTTGAAAACATAGCGGGGTTGCAACTTGACAATCAAAACCAATATGCTACAATATAAGTGCTTAATATATTGATTTTTAAATCAATATTAAGCACTTATATTTTAAAAAACACTATTTTCACCCTCGGTTTTCACTTAAAAAATTCATTTTTTTAAATATATTTTCTTATCATTTTTCATGAAATTAATTCGTTTTCTCATTCCGATTCACAAACAAATTTCATCAATTTTAGAATAATTCAAATTGATCAGGCTGTTTTTTTAACTTTTTTTTCTCACTATTTTTAATATGGATAATACTTTCAAATTGTTTATCCGTAAAAAATAAAATATTCACATCTCCATACGTGGGATTATTTTGTTGAATAGCTCTCACAAATTTTTGTGAGCTTTCCCACGTCCCTGTGAATTGAACATAAACTGAAAATTGTACCATTTCAAAACCTTCATCCATCAAAAATTTACGAAATTTTGTTGCTGATTTTCTTTGTGCCTTTGTTTCGGTCGGCAAATCAAACATAACCATCATCCACATGAGTTTTCTTCCATTTAATTTTTCTTTCATTTTAATCATCACTAATCAAATATGGGTCAAAATCAAAACAAGGCTTTTCTTTTTTATAACTTTTAACCAAATCCCATACACATTCTTGCAAAATAACATGAAACGGAGAATATCCCTCTTTTGTTTTAAATTCTTCCATAAGCAAAGCTGAAAACACAGCCTTATCATCCCTTGTTAATTCGGATAAAATCTTTTTTTGAATAAAAAACCCAAAAACAATTTTATCAACAACAGGTCTGAATGGCTCAATCAAATCATCCACCAAACAAAAAGGGTTAAGCTTATTGTGATGATTAATACCATAAGAAGGATTTAAACCACTCGCAACAACATATCTAGCTAGAGCTGAACGTAAAACAGCATATCCATAATTTAAATAAGCATTCACACCATCTATTTCTCTATTACGGATAAAGTTGTTTCCAAACAAACTTTTAAAATAGAGTTTCGCAGCATAACCTTCTTTGTTATCCGTATCTCCTGACAATACATGTTTTGAAATTTCTTTAATTGGATTTTCTAGCCCAAAATAATCCAAAACTTTTGACTGATTTTTAATCTTTTCTTGAATAATAGATTGCCAAAGTTTTTTGTATAATGGCTTTTTTTGTTCAATTTGCAGATGCTGTATTTCCATCTGCTTATGGTGTCCCTCAAAAGAATATAGCATCCCAGTGGGAAGATAATTTTTCCCCAAAATAATGAGTGGGATATTTTCTTCACATAAACGTCTAAGTAGATTGTCAGTATAAATAATTTGATGCCCCGTTACAACCAAAGATAAGATAGAATTAAAGGGAATGTTCGCTAGAACATTCCCTTCTTTTTCAACGTGCAAAAAGCCTCTATTAACTGACACTTTCAGTCCATCACTCATAAGTTCTATAATCCTATTTGGCATTTAAAATTCTCCCTGTTGGTGAAACAAAAACTTTTTTTGCCTTGTATTTTTGAAGTGCCCCTGCAGTTGGCATCCATGATTTTGTATCTCCATCTTCTTTAGCAATATCGTGTGGAACTAAAAACAGCGTTCCCGAACCATTCATTTTCTTCACCCTAAACAAAACTTTTGTTTCAGTTAAAGTATCATCTTTTTCAAAAATGCTTCTTACATAAGTTTGAATCCCTTTTGGAAAATCATCTTGATACGCTTCTTCACGTGTAAAAGTTCCCAGCACCATGTCATTCCGTTTTAAAGACATAATCCGTTTTGCATTTGGGTATTTATATTGCCAATAAGAGATTTTTTTAAGATAGCAAGAAAAAAATCCGTATCATGACACACTGAAAGAGAGCACATATTTTCACCTCTTTCATTTCGAATGGTGGCATTATAATTTGAAATGATTTCACCCTTCCAAGTACCCCTATCTTTTGTTGCAACGCCTCTGATTTTGTTTTGAGGATTAATTTCATAAATTTCAGCACAAAAATTACCACCACCAACAAACCATTTAAACGCTTTTAAAGAAGATTCCCGTAATAATTGGATAGCCTCTTTTTCTTGTCTTTCCAATTCTTTTTTGATTTGTTTTTCTTCTTTTGTTTTTGCATCTAATGTTTTGGCTTTTCCATCTAATATAAACCATGCTTTATAAGCATCATAATATGCCTTCTTATCATCTTTATTATAAAACATTGGAATATATTCAACAATCTCTTTATCAACAATCTTTTCTCCACACTTAAATTTTGCTTTTAAAGATACATCATCAACAAACTCTTTAAAACCATAGGCTGTATCTTCATGCAATTTACCTATCGTTGAATGAGAATCAGTTAATTTTTTAAGTTTAGGTTTATGTGAAATATTAATATTTTCAACAAGCGTTCGCAATGCCGATACAACCATTCCCTCTGGCATTTGAATATATTCATTCACGATACCTTCTTTTTTATCCCTGATAAAATCCTTAATTTTTTTCTTCAACTCAGCTTTTTCTTCTTTTGAAACACTTGTATCTTTGAATTTAAATAAGTCATCTTTAAAACGATCAATAACAAAATCTGACATCTTTTTTAAATCTCTAGATACCTTTTCAATTTGCCCTCTATCAATTGCTGAAACAACAACTGCATCCATAGCATGATGATTATGTAAGGCACGATAAGCTTCTGCTTCTTCTTTATTTTTATATTGATTTAAACCCCATGATTTTCTAACCATTGATGTTAATTGCCCCACAACTGCTTGTACGGTTTTGCTACCATCTTCATGCACAATCGGCAACAAATATTGTTGCAACAATCTTGTCATATATCTTGTATCATTAAGAGATCTCGCAATTGGACCCTCTTTTTCCTCAAACTTTATCATTGCATTTTTAGAAAATCGCCATTGTTGTTCCAAATTTAATTTTTTGGCACGTTTTTGAATTTCTTTCCAATCAAATCCGTCTTTACTTTCGTGAAAAGCTTCGTAAGGCGTTTTTGCTCCTTTATATTTGTTCGCCATTGCTGAAGCTATAACTTTATTATGAATGCTGTCATCAAAGCATCTTGAAAATGGAATTAAATGCTCTACTTGAAACAAATCACCATTCATTAAAGCCGAAACTGATATTTTCTCCCCTGTAAAAGGACATTCACGACACTCTAATGGATTCGCTCCTTTTGGTGTGCCAAGATTTTTCCAGATTTTATACTTTTCAATATCTTTTTTTGACCAATTCCTTGGTTCAATTTTTTTATTCAATTCATCAATAATCTTTTGATTTTCAGCTTCATTGCTATCACGCGTTTGAATCATTTTTTTACGCTCAGCTGTTGAAGCTGGTAAATCTCTTGCATATTCAATAGAAATACCAAATGGTTTACCGTACAAAGATATCAATTCGTTAACCAAATACCTCATTTGATTAAGGGCAACATGAACTGTTGCATTATTAATCTTGCCATATCTTTCTTCCTCTGTTTTGGGATTAGGCTTCTTCCCTAAACAACTTTGAGCCAATATTTCACCATAATATGGCAGAAAATCTCTTTTTGTATACTCTTTAACAGAATGATGATATCCAGCAGATTCACACGCATCAGAATATAATTGCCCATGCATCATAAATGGTAAAATTTGGAAGAAAACCAATTGTCTGTGCTTCAGTCCGGA
>CALARE010000074.1 GCA_937888725.1 uncultured Alphaproteobacteria bacterium
AAAACAAACGACCCTTTTTTTTACACACTTAAAATTTAGCCACAGCCCAGCAAATATAAGCCTTTTAGCCGATTCGCGAATCGGGCAATTTTAGGTGTTTTTAAAAAATTAACACTTTGATTTTAAAAGAAAAAATTTCTCAATAAAAAAACACTCTAAAAATGTAAAAACATCTTTAGAGTGTTTTTTATAGTAAATTTGCAAAAAAGAATTAATCCTTTTTCTCTGATTGTATCGTATTATCCATTTCTAATGGTGCGATAATTTTATCTTCAACCACATTTTCTGTTTGAGAACTAGGTATTTTAACTTCATCTTTTGGTTTAACATCTAACAAACCCGCATCATCTTTAAATGTTTGTCCCCATTCATCAATGTAATTAACAAAATATTTTTGATAATCATTTTTATCCTTTTGTAGTTGTCGCAATTTTTTACTTAAACTATTTTTTAATTGCAAACACTCAGATGTGGATGAAAATGCGAAAAAAAGTTTTGGTTTATCTAAAGCAATTGAAGGAAAGTAAATTTTATCAACAAGTTTAAATCTCCTAACTTCCGCCTCCGCAGCGTATAAACTTGTTAACATATAATCTACATCACCATCCAGCAGCATTTTAAAAGCTTTTTTAGCACCTGAAATTTGCTTTATATCTGTTCCAGGAAGTAACTGTCGATAAATAAGAGGATAAATAACCTCTTCTTGCCTTACAACACCTTTTAAACCTTTTAAATCTGCAAAACTTTTGATATTCTTTTCTTTTCCCTTTACAAAAATAGTAATGATTGGATTCTCAATAAAACTTGGTGACATTAAGTTTGTTCCAACACCTAAATTACTTTTTGTATAATACGCACCAGCTATTACATCAATTTGTCCACGTCTTAAAGCTTTTAAAGCTGCTTGATAAGATGAAAATCCAACATTTTTTGTTTTATAACCTAATGAATTTGCTATTTTAAAAAATAAATCAATTGCATACCCATTTGTAATATATTGTGTCAGCCCATTGTTATCTTCCATCGTGGTTACCCAACCAAAGGGGGGATTTGTAACAAATCCCGCAACACGAATCGGATTAATACATCCACAAGACAATTTACAGGTTGCATGTTTTTTAATTGAAACAGGTCCTTCTTCATCAATATATGCCTTGTTATTTTTTTGTGCATAACCAATATTTGAAAATAACAATGCAACAATCATAATTAAGCAAAATTTACATATTTTCATCTTTATCTCCAATTGAAACAATCCTTTTTTTAGGAAAATCGATTATCACTTTTGTTCCTTTTTTAAAAATACTTTTAATTTCAATATTTCCACTATGTAGTATAACCATTTTTTTAACTAATACAAGACCTAATCCTGTTCCATCATGTGATCTTGATAATACATTTTCAATTTGCATAAATGGTTCAAATAAACGGTTTATTTTTTCTTTAGGAATACCAATACCATTATCTTGAAAAATAAAACGAATACCAAAAGATGTTTTTTTTACAAATATATCTATTTTTCCATCAATATTTGTAAATTTTACAGCATTTGATAGTATATTTAAAAATATTTGTCTTAAAAGTTTTTCATCAGCTTTTATAATTATTTTTTGCGAAAGATGAAGTTTAATTGTTCGATTATTGTTTTTTGAAAACTGTTTAGCAAGGGATAACACCTCAAACAACAATGTTTCGATATTAACATTTGTTTCATAAAGAAACATCCTATCTGCCTGTATTTTTGATAAATCCAACACATCATTAATCAATGACAACAAATGTTCAGAACTTGACAATATGAAATTTATATACTCTTTGTAGTTTTTATTTTCTATTGGTCCAAACACTTCATTATTCATCACTTGGGCAAAACCAATTATTGCATTTAAAGGACTTCTAAGCTCATGACTAATATTTGCAATAAAATTCATCTGAGCCTTATTTAACGCTTCTAAATGGTTTTGTGAAATAAACAAATCAGCAACTAATTTATTAATTTCAATAACCTGTGTTTCTAAAATGTTTTTATCTTCTCGTAAAGATACTACTTGATTAGATAAATTTTGAATAATATTTTTTTGCTCATTTTTCTTCATAAAAAGCCCTTTCATTTATCAAATAGTTTCAACAACTATAAAAGAAAGAGTTTTTTTATTTTTCTTGATTTTTTTATACTAATTTGATATAAGTTAATCTAATCTTAATAAAGATTAAAATCCCAGCAAACTGTAATAAGGAGAGGTGGCAGAGCTGGTCGAATGCGGCAGACTCGAAATCTGTTGTGCGGTTTATCCGTACCGAGGGTTCGAATCCCTCTCTCTCCGCCAGTTTAAGATTAAGCCCTCTAATGAGGGCTTTTTTTATTCTTCATCATCGCTAGAAGCACTACTATCAAGTGCATAGCCCGCAGAGCGAACCGTTCTAACAATATCGGGTTCTCCCCCTTCATTCAATGCACGACGAAGTCTTCGAATATGTACATCAACAGTACGCAACTCAACATGAATGGAACCACCCCATACAAGCTTTAACAATGCCTCTCTAGACAAAACCACACCAGGCTTCTCCATTAAATATTGTAATAAACGAAACTCTGTTGGTCCTAAATGAACAGCTCTTTCCCCACGCATAACTCGTCTTTTAGCAAAATCCATTGTTAAATCTTCATATGCTAAATTTTCCTGCGGTATTTCAATTTGAACACGCCGTAATAAAGCCATAATTCTTGCCATTAATTCAGGGATAGAGTAGGGCTTTGTCATATAATCATCTGCACCAAATGATAAACCCCTCACTTTATCAGCTTCTTCACTGCGAGCTGTCAACATAATTATTGGCGTTGCACGCAATTCATAGGTCCGTCGTATCTCTCTACACAAATCAATTCCTTGAACATTGGGCAACATCCAATCAAGTAAAATTAAGTCTGGCTTTTCTTGCATAGCTGTTGACATAACATCCTTGCCATCCATAACAAGGACTGTTTCATATCCTTGTTTTTCAAGATTATACTTGAGTAATGTCACTAAAGCGGCCTCATCTTCAACAACCATTATTTTTGTCATTATTCTATCCTTTTAAGCTTTCTATTGCTTGCAGATATGATTTACTGTGAAAAATAAAACTCCCCGCAACCAAAACATCAACACCCGCACAAATACAAGCAGGTGCAGTTATATTATTTATCCCACCATCAACAGAAATTAAAACTTTTTTATTTCCAATTAATTCTCTCAAATCTGCGATTTTTTTAATTGCTTGTTTTTGAAATTCTTGTCCACCAAACCCAGGTTCAACCGCCATCACTAAAATCAAATCAATATCAGGAATAAAGGGTAGTAAATCAGATACTTTTGTATCTGGTTTAATTGACAATCCAACTTTTTTGCCCTCTTTTTTTATTAAAGAAATAAGATACGGAATATCCTCTCCACATTCCAAATGAATAGTTATATAATCAGCTCCAGCTTTTGCAAAATCAGAAATAAATTTTGAAGGATTTGATATCATTAAATGCACATCAAATGGGATTTTTGTACACCGCCTTATTGAATGAACAATTGGTGCTCCAAATGTCAGATTTGGAACAAAATGTCCATCCATTACATCCAAATGGAGCCAATTTGCACCAGCCTTTTCTATATTTTTAATCTCTTTTTCTAAATTTGAAAAATCTGCTGATAATATACTTGGAGCAATTAAAACCATTTATACCTCAAAAATAAGAAAAGGAAAGGCTTTGCACCTTTCCTTTTTTGTAATTACTTAATAATTTTTGGTGCCAACTCACCAGATTTATAGCGTTTTGCCATATCTGCTAATGAAATTGGTTTGATTTTTGAAGCATGGCCTGCAGCACCAAATTGAACATATCGTTCTTCACAAACCTTTTGCATTGCATCTAATGCTGGTTTTAAGTATTTGCGTGGATCAAATTCAGCTGGTTTTTCAGTATATAACTTACGAATCGCCCCTGTCATCGCCATTCTTAAATCAGTGTCAACATTAACCTTACGAACACCATGTTTAATTGCTTCTTGAATTTCTTCCACAGGAACACCGTATGTTTGAGGCATTTGTCCACCATATGCATTGATAATATCTTGCAAATCTTGTGGAACTGAAGAAGAACCATGCATCACTAAGTGTGTATATGGTAATTTTTCATGAATTTTCTTAATTGTATCAATTGACAAAATTGCACCATCTGGTTTGCGTGTAAATTTATAAGCACCATGAGATGTACCAATCGCAACAGCTAATGCGTCAACCTCTGTTTCTTCAACAAAACGAACAGCATCATCAGGATCAGTTAATAATTTTGATTTATCAATTTCACCATCAAAACCATGACCATCTTCTTTTTCACCCTTACCTGTTTCTAATGAACCGATACAACCTAATTCACCCTCAACAGAAACACCAACTGGGTGTGCAACGGATGTAACTTGTGCTGTCACTTTTGCATTATACTCATGTGAAGCAGGTTGACCATCTGTTGTTAAAGAGCCATCCATCATCACTGATGTAAAACCATTCATCATAGCTGAATAACATACTTCTGGACTTGAACCATGGTCTTGATGTACGCAAATTGGTAAATCAGGGTACATTTCAACACCAGCCATCATTAAATGTTTTAAAACAGCATCATTTGCATATGCTCTAGCACCTTTACTAGCTTGAATAATAACAGGAGAATCTGTTTTTTGTGCTGCTGCTAAGATTGCCAATACTTGTTCCATATTGTTCACATTAAAAGCCGGAATACCATAACCATATTCTGCAGCATGGTCTAACAATTGTCTTAAAGAAACTAAAGCCATTTTTTGTCCTTTCATTTATAAAAATTTAAACTTCACTATTCTTTTAATTTGTTATACAAAAAAACCTAATAAAAAGCAATATTTTTTTACTTAACCTTACAAAAACAAGCTATATTATCGTTTATTTTTTAATAGAAAAACCGATTTTTGTGATACTTTTTTTTCGATAAAAGTAAAAGTACCAGCCACACACAAAATACAGACACTTAAAAGCAAAAAACTCAGCGAAGTTATGTGTTTATTTTCTGAAAGTTCAATATACAACAAAATAAGCCTTAAAATAAAACAAGAACCTATTAAATTAAACAAATAAATGCGACGCTCTTTAATAGAAAAAGCTAATAAAAGCAACATAAAAAAACAAAATAACAAAAATCCAGAAAAAACACTTGGCATTGCTCTATCACCTAAACAAACAATTAAAATATAAATTGCAACAGCCCATTTATAACAAGCTGAAATATAATGGTTTTCAAAATTTTTTATCATATAAATAAGCAACAATAAAATGCCTGCTAATAAGCTTGTGGAAAAAATAGGTGATTGCTCAAAAAATAAAAGCAATAGTTCCAATTTTAAGAAACCTAATAATCCACCTAAAAATAAAGGTAACCATAGTAAAAACAAAAACTCCTTTTTACTAATAAAAACAATTACAAAAGATAACAATGACCACAATAACAATCCCTTATGATTCATAAGTGGTAAATTAAATAATTGTGCACACAATCCTATCCCACCACCAATCATTAAAAATGATATAAACAATGCAATTTCAAAAACAAGTTTTTTATGATTTTTAAATGCAATAATAAGTGTTAAAATAACACCTATTAACAAACAACAAAAAGATGTTATCTTTATCCAATAAGGAATTATATTCCAATGTGCTTGTATAAAAGAAAAAACACCTACAAAAAGACAAAATATCCCCAACCATAACATACTAAAGAGGATAAACGGTAAAAACTGTTTATCCTCTTTATTTAAGATTTCTCTTTGTTGTTCTTTTGTTATTAACTTATGCTCCACCCAGAAATTTGTTTTATTTTTTAAATTCATTTTTTCCTCTTTAAAAGTAAGAATTATTCTTCTTTTAAAGAGATAAGTTCAGATACAATATTTTCAATATTTTCAACTGTAAACCCATACTTTTCGAATACTTTTTGACCTGGACCAGATGCACCAAATCCATCTACAGATAAAATTGCACCCGTTTCACCTATAAATCTATCCCAACCAAATGAGGAGGCTGCCTCAATAATTAAATGTGGAGCATTACCTAAAATAAACATTTGATATTCAATAGATTGTTTTTCAAATAACTCTCTACATGGCATTGAAACAACAGCCACATGTATATCCTTTTTCATTAATGCTTTTTGTGCCTCAATTGCAAGAGCAACTTCTGATCCTGTCGCAATTAATGTTACATCTCGCTCACCAAGTGTATCACTCATAACATAGGCACCCAAAGCAGACATATTCATCTTTACATCTTTTCTTAAAACAGGTAATTCCTGTCTAGAACAAACAATAGCTGATGGTGTTTGTTTATTACTTAAAGCAAGCTCATAACATTCTGCCATTTCTATACTATCTGCAGGTCTAAAAACATTTAAATTAGGGGTAGCTCTTAATGAGGCTAATTGCTCAATTGGTTGATGTGTTGGTCCATCTTCTCCCACCCCTAAGGAATCATGTGTTAAAACATAGATTTCTTGCTCCTCCATTAAACTTGCTAACCGAACAGCTGGTTTCATATAATCTACAAATGATAAAAATGTACTTGATAAAGGAACAAACCCACCATGAACAGCTAACCCATTCATAATTGCACCCATAGCGTGTTCCCTAATGCCATAATTAATATAATTACCATTATAATTTGATTTTGAAATGGGTTGTGCATTTTGACTTTTAGTATAACAGGCACCTGCTAAATCCGCAGAACCACTGAGTAAAAATGAACAATTTTCCATTAAAACATTTAAAACTTGTTGTGATGATTTACGGGTCGCCATACTTGTTTTTGCTAAAACTTGATCTTTTTTATAATCCATTAAAAGAGATTTAATATGTTTTGTAATATTTCTTTCAATTTGTTTATTAAATTCATTTTTTAACGGATGTTGTGCGTATATACTTTCCCATTTTTGATAATTTTCTTTTCCTTTTTCAAAAGAATTTCGCCACATTAATAAAATATCTTCAGGAATATTAAAAGGTTCAAATTCCCATTTAAATTTAATCCGTAATCCATTGATTTCATCTTGTCCTAACGGGGAACCATGTGAAGATGACTTTCCTTCTTTTGTTGGAGCCCCATATCCTATTTTTGTTTTACAATCAATAAAAACAGGTTTATCCGCAGATTGTGCTTTTTCCAAAACAGATTCTATTTCAGTATAATTATGCCCATCACAAGACAAAACAATCCAATTATTAGCCTCAAAACGTTTATGCATATCTGTTGATGTTGTAATATTTGTTTCACCATCAATTGTAATTTGATTATTATCCCATAAAACAATTAAATTTTTAAGTCCTAGATGTCCCGCAAGAGAAATAGCCTCCTCAGAAACACCTTCCATTAAACATCCATCACCAACAAATACATATGTTTTGTGATTAATTAAATCATCTCCGTACTTTGCATTTAAAATCCGTTCAGCAAGTGCCATACCAACAGCACCACCAATACCTTGCCCTAATGGGCCAGTTGAAAAATCAACACCAGACATTAAACATTTTTCAGGATGCCCAGCTGTTTTATATCCTAATTGTCTAAAGTTTTTAAGTTCATCAATTGTTGCATCTTTAAATCCTGACAAATGCAATAAACTATACAACAATGCTGATCCATGACCGTTTGAAAGAATAAATCTATCCCGATTTATCCAATCAGGTTTTAATGGATTAATATTTAAAAATTTTGACCATAAAACTGTTGCAATATCAGCCATACCAAGAGGCATCCCAGGGTGTCCAGACTTGGCTTTTTCAATCATATCAACCGATAAAAAACGAACAGCATTTGCCATTTGTGATAAATTTTGCATTATATTAATTCCTTTCATCAAATAAGGAGTTTATAAAATAAATTGTTCCTTTAAATCCTTTTTCTTTTTCACCAAATATATTAAGTTCTTTTTTTCCTTTATAGGTAATTAATACTGGTGTGTCAAACGCTTTTATATCGGGTACATTATGATCTCCATAAACAATAAACAAACTGTCATCAGGTGCTTTTTGATATAACTCTTTTAGGCCATTATCTAAAAATAATGCCGCATTTAAATAAGAGTTAATATCTGTTCTTGATGTATTATTTTCTTGTTTATCCTCAGGAACATTATACGGAGGGTGCATCCCAGATGTAATGATAAAATAAAAGTTTTTACTTGTTAATTTGATTAATGGAATAGCTTTTAATAAAGAATAATCGCCAATACCCCATTCACCTGTTGCAATATTTTTTGAAAAATTCTCTAAAAAAAACACATTATCATATGACATATTTTTATAATGGGTGTAACGATTGAAAAAATCACCTTTATATCCATGAATAAAATTTGTTTTATAGCCTTTTTCTTTTAAAAGTAATGAAAGAGGTTTTGTTTTTTGATAAATTTCTGTTGGATATGCATAAAAAACTAATGTGTGCAACTCTGTACAATCAAACGTATACCCACTCATCATCATAAAATCAGTGTTAGCACTCCCAATACAATGTTCATGATTTTTATCCACAATATATTTTGTGTTTTTACTTGAAATAAGTTCTTTAAAAAAAGGCATATTTTCAACAGCTTTTGTTGTTAAACTCTCAACTTGAATAAGATAGATATTGTTGGGTAAAAACGACAAATAAACATCATCATATTTCATATTTTTTCTTAAAGATTCATTCCCTGTTAAAATAAGTCTATTAATATGATTATCTTTTGGTAAAAAAAACTCTATTGGCCATTTTAATTTATAAAGTAATCCTTGTTGGTATGATAAAAATAATCGGGGTTGTTTAAGTTGTATAACAGCTTCTGTTCCCCAAATAATATATCCATACAAAAAACCAGATGTAATAAAAAATAAAAGAAAATACCCTGCTTTTTTTAACGAAAAATAAATATGTTTACAAACTATTTTTATCTGTATAATCAACAGAATAAAAAATATAAAAAAACAACTATCAAACAAAGACGCTTTATTTTTAAATCCTGCTATTAACCCATCTTTATATAAAGATAAAATCATTTCAAATTTAAGTGGAATTGTATGAAACTTGTAATATTCTTTAAACACACAAAAAACAATAAAATTTAAAATTAAAAAAGTAATTGTTACAACACGCCCTAAATAAAGAGAAAAAAGCCATCCGCAATAATATCCAATAAGAATAATTGAATATACCATTGTAGAAAAACTCATTCCATTTTCTCTAAAAAGAACAATGTCATATAAAAATGATATCATCATTAAGAAAAAGGAAACAAACCATTTTGAATTTAAAATAGTTTTAAAATCATTTAATATGTTTTCTTTCATCATAACACACTTAAAAATAAAAACAAATTACGCCCATATTCTTGTTCACGCACACAAGTAAAAGAGGATGGGATTTCTTCTTTTATTTTCTTATCAACTTCAACAACAATTAACGTATGCGAATCAATCCATCCTTGTTTATAAAAAGCGTCTAATGATTTTTGCCACAATCCTTTTCCATAAGGAGCATCAAAAAAAACAATATCCATTTTATTTTTTGCAACAGGCGGAAAACAAGCGTCCATTTCAATAATCTGAACAGACATTCCTTTTGAATTTTCACGAATTATTTTTAATGCTAACTTATTGTTTTCAAAAAGAAAAACGTTTTTTGTTCCACGTGAAACAGCCTCGATTCCTATAGCTCCAGAACCAGCAAAAACATCACAAAAGAAAATTTCTTGCCAAGATTTATTATTTTTCAAAAGATAGTTATTTAATATATTAAAAAGACCTTCTTTAGCCCTATCTGATGTTGGTCTTGTAATATCTTCATCAGCTGATAATAATTTTTTTCCCCGATATAGCCCAGAAATAACCCTCATAACAGTTCTTTCATTACTTTTTTTGATATTTCACGCACAGCACCTTTTTCTAAATTACCTAACTGAAATGGGCCATATGAAACACGAATTAATCTCGTTACTTCTAATCCAAAAAATGCCATAAGCTTTCTAATTTCTCTATTTTTTCCTTCTGTCAAGGTAATTGAAATCCAACTATTTGTTCCTTTAATCTGTTCAACAACTGTTTCACAAGGAGCATATCTAATCCCTTGAATAGTGATACCCTTAGCAAGTCGTTTTTGCATTTCAGGCGTTAAAATACCATGAATACGCACACGATATCTGCGTTTCCATCCTTTAGATGGATGCTCTAACTCTCGTGCTAATTCACCATCTGTTGTTAATAACAAAAGCCCTTCTGAATTTAAATCTAAACGCCCAACAGAAATCACTCTAGGTAAATATTTAGGCAAAGAGTCAAAGACGGTTGGCCTTCCTTGAGGGTCTTTATGTGTTGTTACCAAACCTGTTGGTTTGTGATAACACCACAAACGTCTTTCTTGTTTTTGTGCGATTGGTTTATCATCAACAAGAATAATATCTTCGGACGACACTGTAAAAGCAGGTGTTTCTAACACAACACCATTAACTTTTACACGTCCATCTAAAATCCATTGTTCAGCAGTTCTTCTGGAACATAATCCAGCAGAAGCCATTATTTTTGCAATTCGTTCTTTCTTTTCTGTCATAAATAGTATATTATATTAAAAAACAAAAAGATGAAAGTAAAAAATGAAACCAACTCAAACGATTTTAAATACAGCATATGAATTAGCTCAAAAAGCATTTAGTGAAGATGAAGTTCCTGTTGGTGCTATTGTATATCATTCACAAACAGGGGAAATCATTTCAACAAGCTATAATAAAACAGAGCAATTAAAAAACGCCTTAGCTCATGCTGAAATTTTAGCCATAAATGAGGCTTTTGAAAAATTAAAATGCAAACGTCTAACTGGTTATTCTCTATTTGTGACACTAGAGCCTTGCGTTATGTGTGCTGGGGCAATTTCCCTTGCAAGATTAGATGCTGTCTATTTTGGTGCATATGACCAAAAAACAGGGGGTATCTACCAAGGAGCAAAAGTTTTTACACATCAACAAACACATCATAAACCATATGTTAAAGGTGGTTTTAACGAAGAAGAAAATGGTCAAATTTTAACTAATTTTTTTAAAGCTAAACGGAAATAAAAATGGAAATTGAACAAAAACCTATTTTATCAGTTACAGAAATTTCACTTTCATTAAAAAGCTGTGTTGAACAAGTTTTTAATGATATTCGCGTTAGAGGGGAGGTTGTTGGTGTAAAAAAAGCACCTTCAGGTCACACATATTTTTCACTCAAAGACTCTGATTCTGTTTTATCCGCAGTTTGTTGGCGGGGTAGGGATAAAACAACACTCGCTTCTCTTGAAGATGGATTAGAAATTATCTGCACTGGTAAATTATCAACATATCCAGGTCGTTCAAATTACCAAATGATTGTTGAAAAAGCGGAACCAGCAGGAATTGGGGCTCTATTAAAATTACTTGCAGAAAGAAAAGAAAAGCTTGAAAAAGAAGGTCTTTTTGATGTTTCTAAAAAGAAGAAAATACCTTATTTACCAAATACAATAGGTGTTGTTACAAGCCCAAGTGGTGCCGTTATACGAGATATTATGCATAGATTGAATGATAGATTTCCTAGACAAGTTTATTTGTGGCCAGTTCTTGTACAAGGGGAAGGTGCTGCTGAACAAATCGCTAATGCTATTAACGGGTTTAACAATATTCCAAATGAAGGTTTGACTGTTTCAAACAAACATATTAACCGCCCAGATGTTTTAATTGTTGCACGGGGAGGTGGTAGTTTTGAAGATTTATGGTGTTTTAATGAAGAAATTGTTGTTCGAGCAACAGCAAATTCAAGCATTCCTATTATATCCGCAGTAGGACACGAAACAGACACAACATTAATTGATTTTGCATCAGATTTAAGGGCTCCCACACCAACAGGAGCGGCCGAAAAAGCTGTTCCTGTTCGCACAGAATTATTATCTATTTTATCTCAATTACATTCAAGAAATGTTGAGGCATTATACCGTTTACTAAATGAAAAAAAATTAAAACTTGATGCATTATCTAGATCAATTCCAAAATTAAATGACCTTATTAATCTCTTTTTTGAAAAATTAGATGATAAAACAGAACGTCTTTTAAATAGTATAAAAACATATTACTCACAAATAGAAAATAAATTAGAATTTTTATCAAAATTACTAAAATCTTACTCTTATACTTCTATTTTAGAACGAGGTTTTTCTTTAGTTATAGATAAAAATGGAAATGTTATTTCTACAGGGAAACAAGCTGAGGAAAAAGAAAACTTTTTCATAAAATTTATTGATAAAAAAGTATCTGTTTCAACACTCTCAACTCCAATAGAAAAACAACAAAAAAAAATAAAAAAAACAGATACAAAAAAAGCTCAAGGTGATTTATTTGGAGTTTAAAATGAAAAAAATTTTATCACTTATTTTATTATTTTTAAGTATGCAAAGCCAAGCTTTTGAGTTACGCTCACCCATTAAAGAAGGAGGGTTAACATATGGAAAACTCAATCCAAATGAGAAACTATATTTAAATAATCAAGAAATTAAAACAACAAAAAGTGGATTTTTCTTTTTTGGAATTCCTCAAGATTCTACTCATATTAAATTAATACTTCATACGAATAACAAAGAAAAAGAAATATCTATCCCTGTAGAAAAACAAAAATGGCAAGAAGAATATATATCAGGTTTACAACCAGAAAAAGTATCACCATCAAATAAAAACATTAAGCGTATTCAAAAAGAAAATCTCCTTATCAAAAAAGCTAGAGATAATTTTAATACAAAATACTTCCCGTTTTGTTTTGATAGACCTGTTAAAAATTTTAAGAGAATCTCAAGTCCTTTTGGTGCAAGAAGAATTTTAAATAATATAAAAAAAGCAGGTCATAGTGGTGTTGATTACGCTGCTGAAATTGGAACACCAATTTATGCACCTGCTGATGGTATTGTTGAATTAACCCATCAAGATATGTTTTTATCAGGAAAAACAATTCTTATAAACCATGGTTTTGGATTATTTTCTAGTTATTCACATTTAAATAAAATATCCATTAAAACGGGTCAAAAAATCAAAAAAGGCGACTTAATTGGTGAAATAGGCACAACTGGCCGTTCAACAGGACCGCATTTGCATTATGCAATTACATGGATGGGAGTTAGATTAGATCCAGAACAGCTTGTAACTGATTTTTCCTGTCCTTTAAATAAAAAATAATTTTAATCTCTTGCTTTTTAAATAAAAAAATCATATAATCATTTCATAAACAGTTTTGATTAAGAGGCTACGGCTTAGGGACCGTGGTTTTATTTTTTAATAAAAAATGCTTGAAAGGTGCATATTATGGAAGAAAAAATACCAATGACATCAAATGGTTATGATGATTTATCAACAGAATTAAAACGTCTTAAATTTGAAGAAAGACCTCGTATTGTTGCCGCAATTGAAGAAGCCCGTGGTCATGGCGATTTGTCAGAAAATGCCGAATATCACTCAGCTAGGGAACAACAAAGTTTTAATGAAGGTCGTATTATGGAATTGGAAAGTGCTCTTGCAAGAGCTCAAGTTATTGATATCAAATCTCTTTCTGGTGAAAAAGTTTTATTTGGAGCAACAGTAACACTTGAAGATTCTGAAACAGGTGATCAACACTCTTATAAAATTGTTGGTCAATACGAAGCAAACTTAGAAAAGGGTCACATTTCTCTTTTATCCCCTATTGCAAGGGCATTAATTGGTAAAAATAAAGGTGATTTTGTTGATGTTATTACACCAAAAGGTGAAAAATCATATGAGATTTTAAACGTTCAATTTATATAATCATCTAAAATAAAAAAACTCTCTCTTGAAATAATATAATATTTGATATTATTTTTAAGAGAGAGTTTTTTTATAGTGAGGAAAAAATGCATACACAAGTTTTAATCATTGGATCAGGACCTGCGGGCTATACAGCAGCTATCTACACAGCACGTGCAGGTTTAAACACAACATTATTTACAGGAAAAACCATTGGAGGCCAATTAACTAGAACTCTTGAGGTTGAGAATTTTCCAGGTTTTAATATGATATCAGGTTTTGATTTGATGGAAAAATTTAAAAATCAAGCACAACACATTGGTGTTAATATTATTCAAGATGAGATTATAAATTTAAACCTATCAGAAAAACCATTTAAATTCGAATCTAGCAATAATTTAAGTGGGACATCTGATAGTGTTATCATGGCCACAGGAGCATCTCCTAAATGGCTTAATATCGAAGGTGAGGAAATATTTAAAGGAAAAGGTATTTCAATTTGTGCAACTTGTGATGGATTTTTTTATAAAAATAAAACTGTCGCTGTTATAGGTGGTGGAAATAGTGCTCTTTATGAAGCATTATTTTTATCAAACGTTGCTAATAATATATACTTAATAAACAAAAATAATCTATTTACAGGAGATAAAAAATTACAAGAAAAAGTATTAGCAAATCCCAAAATTACAATCATTAATAATACAGAAGTTATTGAATTTAAAGGGGAACAAAAACTGACTCACCTTATTTTGAAAAACAAATTAGACAGTAAAATAAACGAAATTTCAGTAGATGGTGTCTTTGAAGCGATTGGAACACAACCCAATATAGACCTAATAAGTTCACAACTGAAAATTACAAAAAATGGATATATACATACAAATAAAAGAACAATGGAAACATCTATAAAGGGTGTCTTTGCATGTGGTGATGTTCAAGAGGATAAGTTCAAACAAGCCATTATTTCGGCGGGAAGTGGTGCTATTGCAGCATTAAGTGCTGAAAAGTATTTATGTAATATATAAATTTATTTCATCTATTTAAGAGGTAAAAAATAAATTTTGCCTCTTAACCTCACTATTTTAATCTTTTCAGATTAAAGGGGTTAAAATTCTTATTAATCAAATACAACAACGAATAAATTAGAATAATTGTTATGCAGTAAGCAAAAAATGTTTGACTTGGGTTATTGAAAAACAATCTTTGTGCTTACAAAATCAGTGTAACATCTTTTTTGAAAAAAACAAGCGTTATCTCAAAAAAAGATGTTATAAGAAATTCACAGATAACATTCCAAAATTATATAAAAAATAAATTATTTTAATAGTATATATTGTGGATAATGTGCATAACTTTTTTTTATTTTTATTGACTGTTTTTTGATACATTTCCGACTCGGGAATTTTCAAGTTCGAATCATATGATTCCGATTCGATTAATTTTAACTTATTTGAAGTTTTGGTATGTGAATAAAATAAGTATACATCTGCACATTTTTTTTATTTTTTTGAATCTGTTAAGTTATCCACAGGAATTTTTTTTATCCACAGGCGGTGCTTGTTTTTGCTATACTACGTCGTTTTTAAATATTTTCACCTTTTGTTTTCTTTTTTCTTGTTTTTTTGTTTTGAATAACTTGTTGATTTATATTTTTAATTTCGTTTTTATCCGAGTCTTATTTTTATGCTTGCTATATTAAATCTTTTAAATTATACTAATACATATTTATTTTTATGAGATATAATACTATGAGAGAAATTGTATTTGATACTGAAACAACTGGTTTAGATCCTTTTCAAGGTGATCGTATTGTAGAAATTGGTTGTGTAGAATTAATTAACCATGTTCCAACAGGAAATGTTTATCATCAATACATCAATCCTGAACGCTCTATGAGCGAGGAAGTCGTCGCTGTACACGGTTTAACAGAAGAATTTTTGTCTGACAAGCCGACATTTCGTGAAATTGCTGATGATTTTTTGGCATTTATTGGCTCAGATTCAACCTTAATTGCCCATAATGCCCCTTTTGATATGAAATTTTTGAATGCGGAGCTTTCTTGGATTGGAAAGGATGTTTTATCATCTGATCGTGTGATTGATACGGTTGTTTTAGCTAAAAAACGTTTTCCTGGATCAAGAGTTAATTTAAACGAGCTTTGTAAAAAATTTCACATTGATAATTCGGCACGTACATTTCACGGTGCTTTATTAGATAGTGAGTTACTTGCTGAGGTTTATTTAGAGTTGATTGGAGGACGTCAACCTGGTTTGGTTTTAGAAAGAAAGGTTGAAACGAAGCAAATACAACAAGTTTTAACCGATGTGAAAACACTTGCAAAAGAGTATAGGGAGCCAAGAAATTTTTCTGCAAGTGATGATGAGATTGAACAACATACTGATTTTATTAAAAAAATTAAAAACAATCTATGGGGGATTTAATGAAAAAAATTACTGTATTATTTTTAATGAGTTGTTGTTTTAGTTTTAATGTTTCTGCACAATTAATAGATGTTATTGCTGGATCAGCTATACAAGGGCAGGTAGCAGCACAATCTGTTGCGGGTACAAAAAAAGGATTAAATATGATTCAACAAAATAAGTTGTTGGCTCAGTTAAATTTATTAATTGCAGAAATTCGAACAAGTTCTTTTGGTAAATATTCTAATCTCAACAAACAAAATTTTAATTATAATTTTGGTTCATTTGATTGGGATATTGGTGCTATAAATGATGATCAGTTTTTTATTGAATTAAAAAATATTGATAAATCAAGTTGTAATTATTTGTTAAATGCGGTAAGTGAGGCTGTAACAGTCAAAATTAATAGTTTTATAAAGAAAGATTGTGATGATTTAAATAGTATACAGTTTATATTTAATTAAAAAAAACGCACTAAATGTGCGTTTTTTTTTATGTTTCACGTGAAACATCTAATAAAGAATATAAAAATCTATATTTATTTTTTTATCTATCCATAATGTTTCACGTGAAACATTATGGATTTGAATCTTAAAAACGGATTATTTTTATGT
>CALARE010000075.1 GCA_937888725.1 uncultured Alphaproteobacteria bacterium
CAGATGCCAATGTAACAATGCCTGAAATGATGGATACGGTTGATGGTGTTGGTGGTGTTGTAATGCCTGAGGTAGATGGGGAGGTTGATTTATTAATTCCTGCATTAATGGATGAGCAGGTTGTTGAAACCAATCCCTTAACCGCAACCTCGTTAGAGGGGGAAGATACAGTAGAGAACCCAGATTTTAAACCATCAGAGCAAACATCAGCGGTAGCCGAAACCACTGTAGCTGATACACCAGAAAATGCCCCTGAGGAAAAGAAAGAAGTGGCTAACAATGCCCAACTCGATACATCTTCATCCGTAACATTGGGTGGCACTTCAGATGTTGGCTATGTCGTGGATGATTTAAGTTTAGGTGACGGTGTGACCGTTGTTTCACAATACCCATATGGTGCAATGGCACAAAACACATTGAATCTTAATGCCAATAATATCACAGGGGTACAAGACAAAATGCCCCTTACAATGAATGGATTGCGTGGGGAGAGAAACGGATAAGAGGGTTATCCTTACTTTATCGTTATCAAGAGAGGTTCAAAACTTTTAATCTCTCTATTTTGCTTGTGTTTATCCCCTAGCTTTCAATCAGGCTGATAATCCCGCTGATGAGCAATAAAATCAACACCACGGGTGCGGTAAAACGGAGTGTAAATCTAAGATAGCGTTTGAAGAATTTTGAAACCTGTTTTTCACCACTGGTCAGATTTTTAACCAATACAGTTGAAATACGCCATCCCATGAATAATGAAATAAACAATACCGCAAATGTCATGGTGAATGTGCCAGTAAGCATGTCGAAAAAGTTGAATAAATCTTGTCCTAATAACGTGATATCAAAAACCTTTGTAAATGATAATAGCACTAAAACAGTTCCAAAGATATTAAGGCTGGCAACCAATAACGTTGCGCCTATGCGGTTGAGCTTTGTTTTTTCAATCAACAAATTAACGGGCGGTTCATAAATTGAAATCAATGAGGTGAGGGCGGCAATAAATAACAATATGAAAAATAAAAACATAAAAAAGGCACCGCCTGCAATCTGTTTAAACACCAAGGGCAGTGTGATAAATGTAAGCGTTGGTCCTGCGTTTGGTTCTAACTGAAAGGCAAAAACAGCGGGGATAATAATCATTCCTGCAATAAAGGCAACCAATGTGTCCAAAATCACAATGGATTTGGTTGATTTGATGAGGTTTTCTTTTTTAGATAAATAGGAACCATAGACAAAAATAACCCCCAATCCCATCGAAAGGGAATAGACGGCTTGTCCCAATGCTTTTAAAAATAAGTCTGAAAAAGTTTTAAATGAAAAGCCTGTTTCCAAAAAGCCAAGACTCTTTAAATCAGGGATGAGGAAGAATTTTAACCCTTCAATCGCATGCGGGACAAACAACATGCGAATCATCATAAAAATAAGCAAAACAAACAACAATGGCATTAGGTAAAGAGATATTTTTTCAATCCCCTTTTTTACCCCTTTCACAAGGATGAATGCGGATATAATGGCACATAAACTACCCCAAAATAATTGTGCTGAAAAGGATGTTGTTATCCCTTCAAAAAGAGTTTTGTCAGGTGCTGTGTCCTTAATTGATGAGAGGTATAAGAAACTGTCATAACAATAAAATAAGGTCCATCCAATTACAACCAAATAAATGCTACCAACAAGAAATGTATTAAACATGGTTATAAACCCAGCAAAACGACCATAGTTTTGTGAGATGGATTTGTTTCCCTCTTTGGCTGCCACTTTAAAGCCGTCAATCAAATTGGTGTGGGCAAGTCTTCCAAAGGCAAGTTTTGCCAATAGTAAAAAATAACCTAACCCAAAGACGGATATGAGGTATAAAAGCAAAAAGCTCCCGCCACCATTTTGCCCCGCAAGATAGGGAAAACGCCATACATTGCCAAGACCAATAGCCGAACCTGCGGTGGCTAAAATAAATCCAAGGTTTGAGCCCCATTCAGCCCGTTTCATTTTATTCCCCTTTCGCCTCAATGTTTAAAAGCCATGTTAATACAATCCCCGCCTCAAATAAGGTAGAACAAAAATAATCATAGGGTAATTCAATGTCTAAATGATGAACTAAAATCGGAATTGCACCAATATTTTGAGCCATCAACATATCAGAATGTCCATCACCAATAAAAATAATTCTATCAGGCTTAATCGCATCGATAATATCATCAGCAAATTCTTTATCAGGTTTGCCAAGAGGGCCTGATGTTCCCTTTACCTGTTGAAAATAATCATAGACTCCTTTGTCCTTTACCTCTTTAACAAGAGCATCATGATTTTTATTGCTTAAAACAACTTGCGGGATGTTGTTCTCTTTTAAAAAACGAAGAACACCCAATGCATCATCGAAAAGAGCGGTTTCCCCCGAATATTTTTGATAGCATGAAACGTAATATTCTACTGCTTCAGGTATGCTGGGTCTTGCATCTATTTTTTCAAGTGGGAATCTTTTTTGCCAAAATTCTCCCCTGTGTCTAGTCATCACATTAATCACTTCATTTTCATGGACGCTGGGGGCGTTAAAATGTTGGACCATTTCATTCAGCCCTTTTAAAACAGCCTCTTTCGTATTGCAAAGTGTATTATCCCAATCCCAAATGACGAGTGTTTTTTGCATAAAAAATCCTTTAATATTCAATTTGTTTTAATGTTTGGCTGAAAGTATACTTTTTCTCTTTTATAAAATCAAGTTTAAAAACGTTAATTATAACACTTCAATCACCACAAAAGCATTGGCAAATGATTTTTCATCAGAAAGTGAAAGGTGTATGTGAGGCGTTTTTCCTGCTGATTTTTGCATTAATGTTTCATGTGCATGCCCATAGAGCACTAAATAGGGGGCACCTTTGGGGTCATTTTTAACCTCAATCTCTTTAAAAAATGCATTCATCCCAATGCCTGAACCAAGTGCTTTTGAAAGAGCTTCTTTTGCGGCAAATCGCTTGGCATAAAAACTGGCTCGCTTGTTGCTGGGGAGTGAGGACGCCTTTGCCTGTTCTTGCAAAGTGAAAACCTTTTCCTCGAACGTTTTGCCAAAGGTATGAAGCATTTCTTCAATACGAGAAATTTGTACCAAATCTGTCCCAATGCCAATAATCATATATTAAACCTTTAATCTATGGACATTTGAAACAAATGGGCAAGCTCTAAATGATTGAATTAATAAATCAAGGCTAGATGTGTCCTTAACTTCAATCTCAAGAATAATCTCACTCAACCCATTTTTACGATTTTGAATTTTTAAATTGGTGATGGTGATATTCTGTTTGGCTGAGATCGTTGTAATCTCACTTAAAACAGAGGGTTTATCCTCAACCTCTAAACAAATCCTTGCAGGCAAAATTTTATTTTGCAACATGGTGCTGTTCCATTCTACAGGGAGCCAGCGTTCTGGTTCGTCCTGATATTGGTTCAAATTTGGGCAATCAACTGTATGAATGGTAACCCCTTTACCCGTTGTGATGATACCCACAATACTATCCCCAGGAAGTGGGTGACAACACTTGGCAAAATTAAATGAAATGCCAGAAATTAAGCCGATAATCGGACTGTTTTTACTTGTGTCATCAGGTTTTTGTTCCCGCTTTTTAAAGAGAGAGAGGGCTTTTTTAAGCGTTGATTTGGAACACTCAGGATGCAACTCATGAAACACATCTCTAAACGAAACAACACCCGCTCCGATGGCGGCTAGCAAGTCGGAAACTTGGTCTTGCCCTGCTTTTAAAAAGGATTTATATTTTGCAACAAGTGGTTGCAATTCTTTATCATTAAAGGAGAGGTTGTAGTATTTTGCCTCATTAACAAACATGTTACGGGCGTTTTGAATGTTTTGTTCATACTTTTGGGTGCGAATAAAACGACGAACACTTGCTTTTGCTTTTGCTGTAACGGCAATATGTTCCCATTCAGGAGCGGGCGTTTGGTTTTTGTTGGTTAAAACCTCAACTTGATCACCGTTTTTAAGCTCGGTTCTTAATGGGGCAATTTTGCCATTAATTTTGACACCGACGCAGGTATCCCCCACACGAGAATGAACCGCATAGGCAAAATCAATTGCCGTTGCCCCTTGTGGTAGGGTAATTAAATCCCCCTTTGGTGAAAAACAAAACACCTGATCCTGATAAAGAGCGATTTTTGTGTGTTCTAAAAAGTCATTTGGGTCAGAACAACGGTTCATCAAATCAAGCAAATCACGCAACCAGCGGTATTGGGTCCCTTCTTTGGTGGAACCTTGCTTATATTCCCAATGGGCGGCAACGCCAAGTTCTGCCACCTTGTCCATCTCTTTTGAACGAATTTGCACCTCAATCCTGCGATTGAGTGGACCAATAACCCCCGTGTGTAATGAGCGATAGCCATTTTGTTTAGGGGTTGAAATATAATCTTTATATCTGCCACCAATCATGGGGTATTTGGTATGAATGACACCAAGGGCTTTATAACAATCTTCAATCGAATCCACCACAATGCGAAAAGCAATAATATCACAGACTTGCTCAAAAGGGATATTCTTTTTTTGCATCTTATGCCAAATGGAATAGGGGCGTTTTTCACGTCCCTTCACAGTGGCTTGAATGTCATGTTCTTTTAAATCTTTTTCCAACTGTTCAATAACAGTTTGAACATCACTTTGTCCCTTTTCACTTAAAAAACGAAGGCGGGATTGAATGGTTTTGTGTGCCTCAGGGTATAGATTTAAAAAACAATAATCTTCTAACTCATCTTTAATGGCTTGCATACCCATCCGCTCAGCGAGAGGAACATAAATTTCAAGCGTTTCTTTGGCGATACGCAGACGTTTTTCCTCCGCCCTGATATGCAAGGAACGCATATTATGCAAGCGGTCAGCTAATTTAATGAGTAAAACACGAATGTCCTCGCTGATGGCAAGGACAAGTTTTTGAAAATTTTGGGCTTGTTTGGAGGCTTCAGGTGTGATTTCAAGCTTGCTAAGCTTGGTCATACCACGAACAAGGTCGGCAACCGTTTGACCAAAAAGCTCCTTTAAATCTTCATATGAGGCAGCTGTATCTTCAACCGTGTCATGCAACAAAGCCGCCATAACAGTGGCTGAATCCATACGATAGCTGATTAAAATTTCAGCAACCTCTAATGGATGAGAAAAATAAGGGTCACCCGATTCACGCTTTTGTGCGGCGTGCATTTTCATCGCAAATACATAGGCTCGATTTAATGCTTCTTCATCAGCGACAGGGTCATAAGACTTGACTTTTTCCACCAGCTCGTATTGACGCATGGGGTCCCCCTTGATTTTTCAATTAGGCGTTATTGATGTCGTCAAAAACTTGAAAAGAATCAGATTCTTCAAATTCTGTATCTGTGTAAAGAGCTGAAGAAAGTTCTGCTTGGATATCTTGTTCATCCTCTTTTTGAACAGATTGAATTTGTGGGCGTGCGTAATGTTGTAAAGATGAAATCATATTTTCTTTTTGTTGTTCAATGTTGATCGTTTCTTCTTCAATTTCACGCAGAGCAATAACCGTGTTTTTATCATTATCACGGCTGACAGTTAAAGGGGACCCTGCATCTAGTGATTTTGCACGACTAGCAGCTGTTAAAATTAAATCAAAACGATTAGGGATTTTGTTGACACAATCTTCTACGGTCACGCGAGCCATTATAAATTTCCTTTCTATTTAGTACTAAAAAAAACATATATATGCTGAATTATATTCTTATTTTGTAAAAAAATCAAGTTAAAAAAAATAAAAATAAGGCAAAAACTCTCTTGCGATTTTGAAATTGTTTTTGTATACTGAAAAAAGTAATGTTTTAAAAGTAGGGGAAATTATGTTTCAGCGTCTTGTTTTTTATTTTTTAATGTATGTGTCTAAAAAAATTATGGGGGGGCCTCGTTTAGCAAAAAGGGTTTTGTTATTGGGGCTTAAAAGTCAGATTTTTTCTCCTTTAAAACGGATCAATCCGAGATTGAAAACCTCGTTTTTAGGTAAAACTCTTAGAACACCATTGGGGTTGTCATCTGATTTTGATAGAACGGGTGCGTATTTTGATTTGTTAACGCCATTAGGGCTTTCTTTTGGTGAGTTGGGTTCTTATACATTACTGGCTGAATCTGCAAAAGAAAAAAGTGTTTTTATGTTGAAACATAAAGCGATTCACACACAATCATCTGCAACACCAAATCCTGGGATTGCTAAGGGAGCTCAAATTTTGGCAGGACGCAGACATTTGCCCGCTTTAATTGGGGTGAGTTTGATTTCATTTGGTTCTGGCGGGGAGGAGTATAAGGGGTCTTCAACCGCTATTTATGGGTATGGAAATGACTACCATCAAATGGCAATGCGGGTGGCACCGTATGTTGATTATGTTTCTGTGAATTTGTCCCATCCTAGTATGACATTGGCACAAATGTTGTCTGATGAAACAACTTTGTTACCAATTTTGTTGGATATTAAGGGGGCTCTTTATTTGGCGGCACCGCTTTCTACACCAAAATTGACGGTTAAAGTCCCATATGATTTAAGTGATTTGGAGGTAAAGCTTATTTCAGCAACCTGTCAAAAATCGGGCGTAGATGCGATTATTGTGGCGGGACCTGCTGATGCTTCTCGTCAAATGCGAAGCTTGTTTAAAAAGAAAAAACGGAACATGTTCGCTGATGATTCATTTGTGACTGGTGAACCGCTTAAAAAAGATGTTCAATCTCTTGTGAAACGGTTTTATTTGGAAACAAGAGGTAAAATAGATATCGTTGCAGCGGGTGGTATGTTTACGGCTCAAGATGTGTATCAAACCATTGAGATGGGGGCAACATGTGTGGAGCTTGGTACTGTTTTGTTGTATCGTGGTCCAGATGCGGTTCTTAAAATTTTGAAAAATCTAGGCTTAATGCTTGAAAAGAACGGTGCTACAATTGATTCTTTAAGAGGGACAAAGGCTGGACTTGAAGAATTTTTAAATGAAGAAGCTAAAAAAGAAACCTATAATAAAAGAGATGTTTTTGTAGATTAAAGTTGATTGATGAAAAATGAGTCAGTGCTCGTAGATTTTTCATGAGTTGGTTTTATCACCTGTTTACTGGGGGTTGAAAATAACACCCTTGTGCAAATTGTTGATGATAAAAACAGCCCGTTTGTTTGATAAAACATAAAAAGAGAAAAGAAAGATGAATTTACTGGCTTTTTATTTTATTTCCTTGCTATTATATGGTAAATGTGTATAATCTATTTTAAATGAAAGGGTAAAAAATGATTCTTGCTAAAGAACTTGAATATGCATATGATGCACTTGAACCTATTATTTCACAAAAAACACTTTTATTCCATCATTCAAAACACTATAATGGCTATGTTAATAAGACAAATGAGTTGATAGCTGGAACGGATATGGCTCATCTCGATTTGCAAGAGATTGTTTTTAGAGCTTCGAGTGATATGGTATATGAAACGTTGTTTAATAATGCGGCTCAAGTTTTTAATCATGAGTTTTATTTTAACTCTCTAACAGATAAAAGTGAAAATAAAACAGTTCCCGCCTCTTTATTGCGTCAGATTGAAAAAGATTTTTCCTCTTTTGAGGCGTTAAAACAACAATTAATTCAAAAAGGGGTATCTGTTTTTGGTAGTGGTTATGTGTGGTTGGTTGAAAAACAAGGTGTGTTGAGGGTTGTGACAACTCAAAATGCAAACACGCCATTGACAGAAGGGTTTGTCACCCCTTTGCTCGCAATTGATGTGTGGGAACATGGGTATTATCTGGATTATCAAAATTTAAGGGTTGACTATTTAACCAAAGTAGTCAATAACTGTATCAACTGGGCATTTGTAGCTCAAAATTATCAAAAGGCTAAAGGAGAATAAGATGAAAGTATTGGTTGTTGGTGGGGCTGGTTATATTGGTTCACATGTTGTAAAAGAGTTGTTATCAAAAGGGCAAGAGGTCTTTGTTTATGATAATCTTTCAACAGGACAAACAATCAATTTATTCCCACAAGCAACCTTTATTAAGGGGGATATTTTAGATATCCCCTCTCTTGAACAGGCGATGGAAGGGATGGATGCTGTGGTGCATCTGGCTGCAAAAAAAGCAGTGGGTGAATCAATGGAACACCCTGATTTATATGCATTGAACAACCTAAATGGAACGGTGAATGTCTTAAATGCAATGGTCAAAAAAGGGGTGAAATATTTTGTGTTTTCATCTTCCGCCGCTGTTTATGGTATGCCTGATCGCGAAGTGTTGGATGAAACAACACCTCTTGCTCCAATTAATTTTTATGGGTATTCTAAAAAAGCAATTGAGGATCTCCTCGCTTGGTATGATACGTTAAAAGGAATTAAATTTGTGGCTCTTAGATACTTTAACGCTGTTGGTTATGATGCTGAAGGGGCTGTGCAAGGGATGGAAAAAAATCCACAAAACTTGCTCCCCATTATTATGGAAACACTTTTTGGTGTTCGCCCTTGTATGACAGTTTTTGGTTCTGATTACCCCACAAAAGATGGTACTTGTGTGCGAGATTATATCCATGTAACGGATCTTGCTTCAGCCCATTATTTGGCGTTGGCGTATTTGGAAAAGGAAAATCAAAGCCAAATTTTAAATTTGGGAACAGGTACAGGGCATTCGGTAAAGGAAATGCTTGATGAAACGGAGCGTATTACAGGGCAAAAAATAAACTATAAAATGGGTGATAGACGCCCTGGAGATCCCGCCGCCTTAATGGCTGTGTCGACAAAGGCAAACAAGTTGCTTGGTTGGAAAGCAATGCATTCCTCTCTTGAAAATATCATTCAAACAACTTATAAACTCTATCAAAGCCATTTGAAAAAAAGCTAATTATTTCGTATGGTTAAATTTTGCTTGAAATCAAAATAAAGTTGTGTTATACTTCAACCGTTAAGCTTAATATTTTAGGAGGAAACATCTGATGAAAAAACTTCTTGCAATGGCACTTGCAGTAACAACCTTGTCAGGTTGCCACTATTTGGGCGAACCTGAGGCTTATACCGTTGTTGATGAAGAACGTGCCCCTGTGATGCAACAACCTGTTGTTGCTCCAGCTCCAATGCCTGTGGCTCAACCAATGGTTGCACCTGCCGCTCCAATGCCAACATGTGGCTGTGCAATGGGTCAATCTGCTTGCCAAATTAACCCTGGCGTGACAGGTCCGATAATGATAACGATACCTGCGTCAAC
>CALARE010000076.1 GCA_937888725.1 uncultured Alphaproteobacteria bacterium
TGTCTATTCTCGATACTGTATCCATGTTTTGAGCGACATGAATCCCTTCTCTTTTAAAATCACGCAATAATTCTGCCATACGAGCATTCGCTTCATCAATTGGAACAAGTCCTGTGCCATTTTTATTTATATTTGCATCTAAAAATAACCTTGCTTCTATTTTATCATCAAAAAAAAGCTCACCATCCTTTGAAAAATAAGAATTATCCAAACCATAGGCTTTTGCACGGTTATTTAATTGGGTTAATAAATCTCGCCCATCTTGTGTATCCAATTTTACCCACATTCCTCTATAGTCATACCGAATAAATGGCGATAATCCTTTTTCTATCTCTACTAATTTTTGAATACCGTTTTTTATCTCTTTTGCATTTAAATCAACATCTTCGTTTGAAAAATAATGTGCAATTGACGCGGGCAGAAAATCTTCAATACCATCATAAGGACGCATAATATTTTCAAAATTATTAAGTCGTCTTATCTCATTAATATCATCAAAAACAAGATATTCACCGTCAATACTTGTATTCACACCAAATTCACGGAAAGTTTTGTTATAGTTCTTTAATAATTCATTTGCATCAAATCCTTCTGTATCTCCAAAGCGAATAACATATCTACCATCTTTTAATTCCAATGAAGAAAATACATCAAATACATTTCTTCGTCCTGTCAAATAATTTTCGTATATTTTAACACTATGATCTGCTATTTTTAATCTGCCATTTGTTGCATCATATTCCAAATCAATTTCACTCATTGGATTATAAGAATTTACATCTCGATAGCGTTCTATCAATTTAGCAGCTCTTTCAGGTGAAATATAACAACCATCAGGTGAAACATAACTAACTGAATATCCGTCCGTTTTTCTTTCAAAAATAAAGGCAAAATCATTATCCAAACGCATTTGAGCATAATATTTCATCGAAAATAAATATTTTGCACCATCCCCTTTGAGAACATACCCATTTAAAGCTTCATCAAATTCAAAAGGAACTTTCACCTCTTTAAAAAATTCAAGTGCAGGACTATCTTTTTTTAAAAAGGCAAAACCATCTTTATTTTGAACAGCTAAAAGAGCCCTATCAAACTCTAATTGTTTTTTATGATAATCGCTGACCTCTATTTTTCTTAAATATTCTAATTGTTCTTTTCGAGCTTGGTGATATTCTTTAATATTTTGCCGTATATCTATTAAATGTTCTTGCCCTTTTTTAGCTGATTTATGGTATACTTCTTGATAAATACGTGAATATTTTTCATTTATCTTGATTGTTCCATCACTTATTTCTCTATAATTGCCAACAAGACTTTGAACACTCGGGACATCACCAGTCTCAAGCCCCCTTAACGCATTGTTGACAACAGCATTACCCATCATATCTTCAAGTGCCTTTACCCCTACATAACCATCTCTTAAGTCAATCCAATCAGGAATATCTGGATTATGACTGTCTGGTAATTTTAGATCATTTATCGCATCGTGTTGAAAATAAAAATGCCAATTATGCGGATCCAATCCATTTGTTGGAGATAAAAAGACATTCCCATTCGTATCGGGAAAATAACTAAATGTAAATACCCCTTTTTTATCCAATGCTTGAACAGCTCTTTGGAACTGATTATGGTGCTGAACCATCCTATCTTGTACATTTGCAAAAGAAACAACATTTGTTTTTGAATTTCCCAAAGGGGCATAGGGAGCATACATAACACCTGAAACATTTTTTAAAATAAGTGCTTGTTCACTTGGCGTATATCCCAACAATTTCAATGAATCAACTAATTTTTCTTCTAATTTTGCATAGGTATAGGCTCCATGGCAATGTCCAAAAAATGTGACATTTCTCATCATCCGAACCACCTCATCAACGGGCAACCTTTTCCCCGTTGGGGTTTGAATCCGCTCCTTAAAAAAGGCGTCAAACAATTCATCTATATATTGCGGATTTGAAATTTCAGCCTGCATAACTGGCAATAGATTATTTCCCAAATTAATTCCACGCCCTGCATTATTCATCAGCTGATGACGAGCTGTATTTACATAGCTATTAAAATGATTAAATTGATAATAGACTGAACAACAATCAATTGCCTCTGAACAACCACGCTTTTTCAACAAATCTTTAAAAGGTTTAAGCATCCCACTCGCATGTTTTGGGATATATGTACCATCACCAGGCAAAACAATAACGCATGGTTTATTAATATCAGGTTTAAAACCATCAACCCAACCAAACCTATTATCCTCTGTTTTTGGAACTCTTGTCCCAACAACAACTGAACTTTTTATGAAATCACTCATCCGATACCCCCGCTTTTACCCTTAATATATCTATTATACCATACTTTTGAAATATGATATACTTTTTTTAAAAAAATATTAAATTTTCAAGCAATAAAGCAGAGCATCTTTAAAAGAGCCGTCTTTCATTTTATAATAATTTTTGCGTATACCTGTTTGTTGAAAACCCACTTTTTCATATAAATGAATCGCTGATTCATTTGTCACGTTCACTTCTAAAAAAATTTTTTGAACGGCATTTTCTTTGGCATATTGGATTAAATGGGTTAAAAAAGCGGTCGCACGCCCCTGCCCCCTAAAATCTGGATGGGTTAAAATGGTTAAAATTTCCACCTCGTCCAAAACATGTGAAATAAGCACGAATCCCGTTTCATCAATCCACCCCTTCGTTGTGGGTAATGATAAAAGGCTTAAAAATGCCTCCTTTTCCCACGGATGCTCAAACGAAGTTGCATGCAACGCCACCGCCACATCAACAAATGAGCTGGTCAAATCAGATAGTGACATCAGCCTCTCTCAAATAAAGGGGTTCTGGCGGTAAATTCTCTTTTTGTTTTAAGGCAATTTTTCCAATCTGCTCAGAAAGGGAAAAACTATTTTCCCGTACTTGAAAACCCTCAGCCTTAAAAACATCTGGCACATCGGAAGCCAGCATTTTAGGATTTAAAATTTTGATTTCATCCATTGTCATAATGCGTGGTTCAAAAACCTCCTCACACATTTTATCAAATCCTGCCACATAAAAATCACCCCGTTTTGTATCAAGTGCAACCAATACATCAGCATCCGCCCCATACGCATATGCTTGCAAAGACGACACACCATAAACAGGAATATCAAGAGCCAAACCGAGCCCTCTCGCCGCCGAAAGAGCCACCCGCACCCCCGTAAATGACCCAGGACCTACACCCACTGCCACTGCAGATAAATCTTTAATTTCACGATTTGATTTTTGAAATAAATTTTGAATTTCAGGCACCAAACGTTCCGCTTGTCCACGGAGCATTGTTTCATCAAATTTTGCCAACACCTTTTCCCCCTCAAAAAGAGCCAAGGAGAGTGTTGTTGAAGCTGTATCTAATGATAATAAAAACATAAATTCTCCATCTGATATTGATTTTTCTTTATTTTACAAAAAAAGCACGCAAAAATCAAGTTGAATATACGCATATTCACTCATCATTTGAAAAATCAACAACGGGCGTTTTTTTTATCAGCTTTTTATCAATGGTTTTATATTTTTGGGAGTGTTTTTTCTTAAATTTAACAACCCGTTTATCATTAAAACAAATTGCTTCACCCTTTGTTTTTTTTGGCCAAGTGGGTGTCACTTTATCTAACCAGCTCAAAAACCGCATTATAAGTTTATGAAATGGATAAAGAACAAGGGATATTGGCACAAACAACCAAAGTTTCACCCAAACAATTGCATCAGAAACACCACTTAAAAAAATAACACCCCCACTTTTTGCTAACCCAACTAACAAGTCGCCAAAACAAAAACCAATGGGGGTATTTTTTGTAAACTGATGTTCAAGGATAGATGGCAAGCCAATAAAATGTAACCCCGTCAACATCAAAATCCAAATTTTAAATTTTTGAATATCCAACAAAAGTTGATTAAGATAAACAATTATATCCATATTATTAAATAAACTAGCAGCAGGAACCACAAAAAACAGGAAAAAAAACACCTGAAAAAAGGCACAAAAACTAACAATCTGAAAAAAACGAACAATCATATACGGACTTGGTTTATAAGCTTTTGGACCAGCAAAAAAAGCATATGTTCTCAACCAAAGAGAACATGAACCAAAAATAAACATACTCGTTGCAAAAACGGTATAACAATCTTTAATTGACCAATTCTTATAAAATGATACAAATAATAACAAACCAAAAACGAGGTAGTTTAAACCAACATGTATCTTTTTTAAAAATTCATTTTGAGACAACATGCAACATAAAGACCTTTCTTCTACTCTCCTTAAAAACAAAAACCATTTTTTCATTAATTATTATCCATTTTTATCCATAAAAAACAACAACTTTTAAAATAATTAAAAAAATATTCATTTTTATAAAAAAAAGTCTTGCATTTATTTTTTTTATCGTGTATAAATACACCTACAGCCGATTTAGCTCAGTTGGTAGAGCAGTTGATTTGTAATCATCAGGTCGTCTGTT
>CALARE010000077.1 GCA_937888725.1 uncultured Alphaproteobacteria bacterium
ACGTTCACCACGATTTTATTCATATTATCGCCCAAGTTTATGGTTGATTTTGTTTTATATTTGAGTTTTCTTGAATGTGATAGATGATTTCACTTTGTAACTTTCCGTTTTTATAGTATTCTTTTTGTATACCATCTTTATATCCATTTTTATAGGAGGTTTCAGATTTTGGCTTCCCATTTTCATAGTACTCTTTTTGGGTGCCATCTATTTTTCCCTCTTTATAGGGGGTTTCTAATTTTAACTTTCCACTCTCATAGTACGCTTTTTGGGTGCCGTTTGGTTGGCCCATTTGATAAGGGGTTTCGCTGGCAAGTATCCCGTTATCATAATATTCTTTTCGGGTTTTGTTTGTTGTTTCAGATTTTAAGTTTCCATTTTCATAGTACGTTTTTCGGGTGCCATCTATTTGACCCGCTTTATAAGGGATCTCAGATTTTAACTTTCCACTCTCATAGTATTCTTTATAAATGCCATCTATTTGACCCATTTTACACGGGGTTTCGGATTTTAACTTTCCACTCTTATAGTATTTTTTATAAATGCCGTCCATGAGCCCTTTTTTATAAGGGGTTTCGGATTTTAAATATCCATCTTCATCGTATTCTTTTTCAATACCATCTGGGTCGATTATTTGTATCGGGGTATCGAATGTTACATTCTCGTCTTTATTGTTTGTTTTTTTTGTACCATCGATTTGACCATTCTTATAGGGGATTTCTAATTTTAACTTTCCACTTTCATCGTATTCTTTTTTGATGCCGTCTTTTTCCCCATTTTTATAGGGGATTTCGATGGCTAATATCCCATTTTCGTAATAAAATTTTTGAATGCCATCTCTTTTTCCCGCTTTATAGGGTGTTTTAGATATTAATTTTCCGTCTCTATTATAATATTTTTGGGTGCCATCTTTGTATCCAGTTTTGTAGGGAATTTCTAATTTTAATTTTTCATTATCATGGTAATGTTTTTGGGTGCCGTTTCTGACATTTCCAAAGGTATAAGGCGTTTCAGTTTTTAATTTTCCATTTTCGTAGTACTCTTTTTTAATGCCATTTTCACGCCCTTCATTATAGGGTGTTTCAGCTTTTAATTTTCCATTTTTGTAGTACTCTTTTTGAATGCCGTCTATTCGTCCCGCTTTATAGGAAATTTCAGATTTTAACTGTCCATTTTCATAGTACTCTTTTTGAATACTATTTTTATGTTCTTTATTATAAGTGATTTCAGATTTTAATTTCCCACTTTCATAGTACGTTTTTTGAGTGCCATCTCTTTTCCCCGCTTTATAAGGGATCTCAGATTTTAACTTTCCGCTCTCATAGTATTCTTTATAAATGCCGTCTATTTGACCCATTTTATACGGGGTTTCAGATTTTAACTTTCCGTTTTCATCATATTCTTTTTCAATACCATTTTCACGCCCTTCATCATAAGGGGTTTCATAATGTAACTGTGCATTTTCGAAAAATTCTTTTGCAATACCGTTGATGGTGTTTTCTTTATACGAGATTTCAAGTTTTAAAGTTCCATTTTTATCGTATTCTTTATAAATGCCGTTTTGTTGACCTGCTTTGTAAGGGGTTTCAGCTTTTAATTTTCCATTTTCATAATATTCTTTTTGAATGCCATTTTCACGCCCTTCATTATAGGGTGTTTCAGATTTTAATTTTCCACTTTCATAATACACTTTTTTAATGCCATCTCTTTTTCCTGCTTTATAAGGCGTTTCAGATTTTAATTGACCATTTTCATAGTAGTATTTAGCACTATCAATGATGGTACGAATTGGTTTATCATACACGATAAAATTCACATAGTCCTTTAATAATATGTGGGTATATTGAGGGCTTTTATAAAGTTGTGCATTTGATGTGTTTGTGTATAAAAAAGCCGTTGATACCATGAATAGGGATAAGAATTTTTTCATCATATGTCTCCAAATTGTTTGTATTGATTAACAGCTTAATTCAGTATAAAAAATAAATCAAGATTTTTCGCTTGATGTTTTTTTTGAAGTCTTTTATACTTCTTTTACAAGAAAAAAAGGAGCAAAAAATGCAAGAGATGCATCAGCTGAAGAAATGGATAGCTCTTTTATTAGAAGGTCGTTTGGCAGATTTGATGGATAAAATTGATAAAAAACGCCTATTTTATCCGTCCAATCAAGCACCAGAAAAAAAGCCAATGACTTTGGGTGAGTTGAGTTTAGCTCTTAAAAAACAAAACCAAAGTGAGCAAGAAGAACTTTTATTTGCTCTAACAGATGTAAAATAGGGGGGATTATGGGTTTTAAAAAAAAACAACTTCCAGATTCTTTAAGACGTTCACCACGATTTTATTCATATTATCGCCCAAGTTTATGGTTGATTTTGTTTGTTTTGGTGGCTCTTTTTGGAATTTGGGAACATATTTAACCGTTTTTCATGCGGTGCGTTTAAAAAACATCTTTTAAACATAAACGATACCCTAAAAAGATAGATGAAAAAACAGTCCAAAAGGGAATAACCTTAAAAATTGGACAGGGAAAAAAGCCTTTAAAGAGTGTAATAGCCATATGTTAGGGGTGTTCAATAAAAGTTTTTTTAACTTTGAATGGGTGTTTTTTGGGGATTTATTTGACAAAATGGGGCGTTTTTGGTATACTCGCTAAAAATTGAAAGGATAAAAATGAATTTTAGTGAGTTAAAACCATATCAAGAATTGATTGAACGAGATCCTGATAATTTGGATTATGTTCAAGCAATTGAAACATATCATAAAATTTGGCGGTTAAGATATGCCATTTGTCATGGGACAAAGGCTGATATCAAAGAGCAGATGAAAGGTGTTAAAGATGTGAATATCCCTTTGTTTGATGGGGAGTTGCCACCTATTTTTCACGCCTATTTTTCAAAAAATTTGGAATTGACAAAGTTTTTGGTGAATGAAGGGTTTGATGTGAATGCGGCGGTATCGGGTTATGGCACATTGCTTGATATAGCTCATCTTGAACAAGCGACAGATTTTATTAAATTTTATAAAAGTCAAAACGCTTTGACAAAAGATCAGATGAAAACTTGTCATCATTTGGTGATTGATGCGTTGAAAGAAAAAGATGTGCATAAGGCTGATGCTTTGATACAACAGACGTATCAAGGGCGTTTTAGCTTTATTTTAAGACATTCATTAATGGATTATGCGGTGCGTCAAAATAATCCTTTTGTGGCTGACTATGTTTTTTCAAAACAAGCACATATGCGTTATGATTTGGCAAAACGACGCAACCACACATGGCTTCATATGGCGGCATATCATTTAGCCGATCAGGTTATTCCTGTGATGGTGCAAAATGGTTTTAGTGTTCATGAATTGACGGATAAACGGCAAACACCTTTATTTGGGGCGATAAATAACGGGGCTGAAAAAACAATTGACACGCTTCTTCATTTGGGGGCGGATATAAATGCGGTTGATTTTATTGGGCGGACACCTATTCATCTTGCGGGATACTATGGGTATAAGGATACAATTATACATTTATTTGAGCGGGGAGCAAAGGTGAGCCAAAAAGATTTTTATGGACAAACGCCACTTGATGCAGCACGGGAAAATCATGCACAAAAGGTTTATGATGTGTTGGAGCAATTAATGCGTGAAGAACAAGCATTCAATCAAGGGAAATTTATAACACGCCAAATCAAACGAATGCCTCTTTCAAAAGATGGCGGGCGGGATTTACCCTAAAACCATTTTTATTTTTGGTTTAAAAAGGTGTGCCGTTGGGTGCACTTTTTTTATAATAAATTTGGTTTAAGGTTTGATAAAAAAATCCTTGAATGTATGGGTATTTTGTGTTAGACTGAAAAAAAAGTTTAATCAATAGAAGGGGGCCCAAATGGCAAAAATGAATTTTGATGATGGTGTTTACGTTTATGATGAAAAGCCACATCCCGTTGTTGTTGCACAATATGCGATTGAAAATAATGATTTTGCCTTAATGCGAGAGCTGATTGAAAAAGGTGACATTTCATTGAAACCTGATGAAG
Organism: uncultured Alphaproteobacteria bacterium; assembly: GCA_937888725.1. Lineage (GTDB taxonomy): Bacteria > Pseudomonadota > Alphaproteobacteria > CAAHEQ01 > UBA3637 > RGIG4140. The sequence continues at coordinate 4,029 of CALARE010000077.1, forward strand.
ATGGTAATTCATTTTTGCACCATGCAGCTGCAAGTGCCAGTGCTGAAATGATTCAATTGTTGGTTGCGATGGGTGGGGATATGTATGCTTTGAATGAAAATGGACAAACCCCCTATGAAGTGGCAATGACCAGTGGGAATGAAGATGGATTTAAAGGGTTTTTAGCTTCAAAAATTGACCGCAATGCTGTCGGGACAACACAAAAGACATTGCCTTATGATGTGGCGGCTTATGGTAATTGGCAGATGATGGAAACATATTTAGCAGAAACAAAAACGCCCGCTGATTTTGTGGATTCGAAGGGATATTCTTTGTTGCATGAAGCGTGCAAACATGGCAACATTAATACGATTAGAACATTGATACAAAAGGGGGCTGATGTGAATGTGGTAGATGATGTGCTATCGACCCCATTACATTATTTGTGTGCCTATAATTATCAAACAACAAAAAGACGCTTGGGCGTTGAAACGTTGATTCAATTGGGCGTGGATGTGAATGCTCAAAATGAACAAGGATTGACAGCATTGCATTTGGCGGCACATGTGGGATCATCAGCTGTGGCAAAGCAATTGATAAAAGAAGGGGCTGATATTAATGTGGTGGATAAAAAGGGTAAAACCGCATTGGATTATGTGAATGCTCGTTTGGCAACAGCTAATCAGGAATCTGAACAATATCAAGAGTTAAAATCTTTGCAAGAGGCACTTATTTCAGCTGGTGGAAAGCAAAGTTCAAGTATCCATGCAACACTTGGACAAGCAGGAAAAGCCATTCATAACCAAAAGGATACAATCGCTGATGTTGTAAGGGGCGAGAATAAAGAGCGTTAATTTCTTTTAATTTCTTTTGCCATGCTTGCTGGATCTGAAGAATTAAATTATTCTTGCGTTTTTGGGGGTACAACCACAACGAAGGAACCATTTATTCAGAAAATGGGGATTTAAAAAGTGTGGATTTTTATGTTCCTTATAAAAAAAGCGTTTGGGCATTTTCAAAAGATAGCTCTCAAGTTATGAGGCATCTAGGTATGTTAAACGGTTTTATATGTGAGCGTGTTTTTTAGATAAAAGGAAGGTGCTTTATCAAAAGGGAGGAATAAAAGATAAAGCACCTAGTTTGTTAGTCTGTAGTTAAACAGTACGATTTAATTGTCGATTTGTCAAGAGGTTTTTATCAAAATTTTGATTTATTTTTTGTGCGTGGTTGCTAAGATTTTCTGTTATATGTGGTGTGTTTTGAGCTAAGGCTTGATTTTGGAGTGTTTCAGCGGGTAATAAATCGCTAAAGCCATTTTTTTGATGTATCAAATGGCTTGCAGAAATACCCTTTTGATTTTGAATGTTGGGATTTGCCCCAAGGTCGAGGAGCATTTGAGCCGCCTCTTTATGACCTGTTAAGATGGCATATTCTAGAGCACTTTGCCCTTTGAAATTTGTTTTATCAATGTCAGCCCCCTCATGAATCAAGGTTTGTACCACTTGCGGATTGCCATAAAAACTTGCCCAATGCAATGGCGTTTGGCCATACTTGTCTTGTAAACTTAAATCAGCCCCGTGAATGGCAAGCAATGTAATCATTTCCCGATTATGACGGGCACAAGCCATATGGGCAGGGCTAAACCCTTTTTTGTCTTGTGCATTCATGTCTGCTCCACATTGAATCAACGCTTTTGCCGATTCGTTTTTGCCCCCAAGGGCGGCATGATGTAACGGGGTGCGTTTGGATTTATCTAACGCATTTAAATTTGCCCCATTTTGAGCTAATAATGCGATTGTTTCAGGGTTATTAGAAAGGGTGGCATAATAAAGAGGTGTAAAACCCAATTTATCGGTTGCATTAATATCAATCCCTTCTTTTAAAAGGGCTTCGACTTCTGAATTTAACCCGTTGGCACATGCAAAACGCATCAGCCGTTCAAATAAGATAGATTTGTCTTGCATATGGCTCACCCCCTCTCATTTTATATCCCTAATATATCTATTATACACCAAATTGCTAAATAACTCAATCCTTTAAATAAGATGCTGATTATTTGGTGTTATTTTGAATATTTTTAAGGATTGTTTTAATGCTTTGTTCCATTTTATAGCGGGCTTGACGGACGGACATATCTTCTTGAAAGGCGAGTACCTTCCACGGCATACCGTCACAGCGTTTCCACACCAAACGCCTGTCATCGGGAGAAAGCCACCTCAGCCATTTAAATTGAACCACATCAGCCATGTCAACCTCTTTGGGTGTGGGGTAAAAGGCATTCTTTTTTTCACTGAGGGGTGGCAAGAGTGATTTAAGACAGCTTTTAAAATTGCTGGGACCTTCTTTTTGATAAAGGCGATAAATTTGACATGCTTTTTTTATTTGGTAGACAACATCATCATAGGTAAGGTCTGACATGCGGGTTCCTTTTTTTGGTAAGTGGGAGAGAAGGGTGTCCTAATCAAAATGATTTTTTAATTAACAACACCCCATTTTTTTTGCCCGAAAAAAAGAGGCATTTTTCACGCTTGAATATCACGCATTTTTGTGTAAATCCAATCCCTAAAAGAGAGAAAGTCATGGAAAACTTCAACCTTTTGAGGCGTAAGTTTTTGTTGTATCATCAGCTGTGTTGGGTGGATAGGTGTTTTTTGATAGGCAAATTGCACAAAATAAAAGCGTCCCTTAGGTAGGATGAGTAAATTTGTCCCCGTGGCAGGAATGGCTCTAAAGAGGATTTTGTCTTCAAAAATGGTTTTGACCCAGGTGGAAGAATAAATCACGAGGGATTTGGAATCAACAATTTGATGGGCGGATAAAATCTCTTTTTTTATCACAGGGATGGTGGCGTGTTCCCCTGTTTTATATTGGATTTCAACAGGTTTGCGTTTGCGTAAAAAGGTGAGGGAAAAGGGCCATGATTTTTTGTCCTTTGATAAGGATAATTGTCCCGTTTTAAAGGAGGGGATATCTTCATCAGTGGCTTTTAAAACGGTGGGGTAGGTGGAAAGTTTTGTTTCTTTTTCAACATCAAGGATTATGTTTTTGTTTTGTTTATTTGTGTATTTATTTCGGGTAGTTGGAAAGGCTTTTTCAACCTCTGCTATAAGATTTTTGGCAAATTTCCCTTTAAACGGAATGTTTAAAAAAGAAGTGTTTTTTCGACCTAATGGGTTTGTTTTTGTGTGATACGTTGGTTGTAGGTCTTCAGGTTCTTCATCTAAAACTGGAAGTGTGTGTAAAAAACTAAGTTCATTTAAATCTTTTTCTTTTGCAAATTGCGTCATGAGTTCTCCTTAAAAAAAATGTATTTTTGTGATTGTTTGGGTGTTTAAATTACTATATGTATTATATGTACGATTAAAATAATAAAAATCAAGAGGGTCTGTGAAAAAAATTTAAATTAATTTAGGTAAAAAATTTTTACTTGATGTATGGGTGGCTTTTAGATATACTTATCCCATTCAATAAAAAAAGGAGAAAGCCATGCAAAACACAAAAATAAAAAAAGTTAAAATGTTGCTCAGTGTTTATCAAAATATGTATGAACAACGGGATTTGTTGCCAGATGTGGGGGCATATTTGGATTATGATGCTGAGGTTTTAACCCCTGAAACGGTGGATTCTGATACGCTTTCAGCCCTTGAAACCAGAGCGGGAAAGGTGGCCTCTTATTTAATGGGGACAAGGGATATTTTTGATGAGGATATTGGCTCATTAATCACTTTGGTAAAAGATAATTATCAGGATCAAGATTTTTGGCGTGAATTACTCTTTGATTTTATTGAATATATGATTTTAAGGGAAAGAGTCGCCTTGTTAGCTGAGGAGGAGGCTTTATTAGAAGAAAGCAAGCAATTAATGCTTGAAATTTATCAGCATGAAAAGATTGAAAAAACCGTTGTTGAAGCGTTTGCTAGTAAAATAAAAAAAGCAGGTTTTCGGGTTGATGCGGAAAAGCTCGTTAAAAATTATTTGAAAATGAAAAAGCAAGATGCCAAACAAGCTTGGGAAGTGTTGACGACAAATCCTGCCTTCTTTTCCCCCATTATTGTGAAAGACGCAATGGGAGGGGTTGTTGTTTCAAAAGAAGATGCGATTAATGAAAATAAAAAATTAGCTAAATTTTTGAAGGGGTTAAAGGCTTAAATTGACTTTTTAAAAAAATATGGTATAATGAAGATATACAACAAATTAAGCCTTTAAAGGAGGATAAATATGGAAAATAAAAATGCATCAATGGTATATGACGCTTGTGTGAATACCTATAATTATAATTTTGGTAAAATTATGGATGGAATGTTATCCGTGCCAGAAGAAATGAAAGCAAAATTTTTGGCTGATTTGGATGCTAAGATTAGAGCTGGGGATTTAACAAGTGATAAATCCGTGATGGCTTATTTGGACAGCTATCCCGAATTAAAGGCAAGCATTGCACCCGAGGCGGTGTCTGAGCTACCAAAAGTGGTGAAAACTGTCGCCATACAAAATGCTTATATCCAACGTATTAAAAAAGCAAGGGATTATCAAGCTGCACTTGAAAAACAAAAGGCATTAGATAATAAAATTGTTAGGGCTGAACCTTTAACTGAGGAGGAAGAACGCCTTGTTAAATTAAGTATGTTTGAAAAATGGACCAAAGATGAGTTAAAGCAAAAAATTGATGCCATTAAGCAAAAAGAGGCTGAAAATAAAACAAAACCAGAAGATGAGCGAATCCCTTTAACCGAAGACGAACGGGATTTAAAAGAATTTAACGAAATTCAATCTCAAGAGGCAACAGCTAAAAGATGGGCAGAGGAAACCGCTATTTTAAGGCAAGAAGGTGCTCATGAAAAAGCACCAGATGAAAAAGATTATTGGACAAATTTAGAAGGGTCCGATCAGGAGGTTAAGCAGGATAAAGAAGATTTTGTGCAGAACTGGCATCGTGAGAAGGAAGATATCAACCAGCCAACGGATGAAAATGATAAACCAGCTGAAAAAGAACAGGACAAGTCTGCATTAGATAAGCCAACTTTTGCAGCTAAAAAAGAGCCTGAATTGACCGACCCTGAAACGATTGATTGGGGAAAATTCCGTGAAGAAGTGATTTGGAAAAATTTGAATAACTTAGGCAAATCAGGCAATATCGCCGATATGGGTTTTGCCATGTTTACAACGCTTTTCATTGATATGGCGGCTGATGCGATTGATAATTTGGTCAAGCAGATGAAAGAGATAAATAAAGCCAATGAGAAAAAGAAAAAAGATTTGCGTGACACCACAATTGATAACAACTTGAAAGATAACGGTTTAACACGGGAAACTTTTGCCCGTACGCTTGCGGTTGAAGTGAAAAACTGGATTATGGATACCTCTCATGTGCAAGGGCTTGATTTAAGTAATCCATCTAAATTGACACCTGCACAAAAGTTTGCAATCAAAAAGGCAGAATTTGCCCGCCGTTTGCCAAAAACTGAAAATGGCGATATTGATTTTGAAAAAATGTCAAAAAGTCAAAAAGCCCAATATGATAGATATTTGGTGATGTATGCCAATTCTTCAAAATGGTTGCAAAAATCAGATCAAATTTTGGGTGTTCGGGTAACGAAAAAAGAATTACTCTCCTTTATTATTGATGCAAGACAGGCAAAACCAAAAGGCGGATTGGAACATCTTTATGAAGATGTCCGAGTTGATAAAAAGGCTCCAAAACGTGAAACGCCAGTTAAAGTTGATAGGATTGCTGAGGATATAGTTCACTTTGTGGACAACTTGGAATCTGGTCGTGCTTTAACGACTAAAGAACAAACAATGTTGGGTGCAACTTTGAGAAATCGTGGCTTTTCAAAAGAGGAAGCGAAAAAGATTCAAAACACCTTTGCACAACAAGGTAAAGGAGCAACGGATAAAGATGGCAACCTTGTCAAACCAAGTGATGAATTGCGTCAAGCCGTCCTTGATGTGATTGTAAAGGGGTCGTTGGATGATTATGAGGTGACAGGTGCTTTGTCAAAAAAACAAATCACACCACGGGAACAAGCGATGATTGCCCTTCAAGTGGATCGGTGTATAAAGCAACGCAAAGGCTTGAAAGAAAAGCAACGGCAATTGAATGCATTTGACCATCAGTTAGCTGAAATGCGTAATCGTGCCTCAAACGCAAACGATCAACATATTCAAATGCAAAGAGGCAAGGACAGAAGTTAGAGTTTGTTCTAACGAGCGATATTATTTTTAAACTTTAATTATCCCGTCACGCGTTGTGTGGCGGGATTTTTTTTGCGGGAGGATTGGGGGTGCGGTTGGGGCTTGTTCTGGTGGTTTTTGCTGTTTGGGCTGGGCGGAGCGGGGGTGCGGTTGGGGTTTGTTCTGGTGGTTTTTTGTGGGGGTATCTGTGGGAGGGGTGGAGAGTTGGGACAGCTCAAAGAGGTGGGATTGAGAGTAGCTGAGTGGGGGTGTTTGCTGTGGGGGTCGAGAGCGGCTGAGTGGGGGGTTTGGTGTGGTTTTTTTTCGGTGGGCGGAGCGGGGGGGGCTGAGATGGGCGTTTGTGGGTGGTTTTTGAGTGGTTGAGCGGGGGACGTCTAGGGTGAGTTGGAGGGCTTGTTCTGGCGGTTTTTGCTGTGGTTGCCTCTTTTTTAGTCAGATGGTTTTGGTTTTCGTCGGGAAGGTTGTTTATCCTTTGGGGGGCTGGTTTTAGTGGGTTTGTATCACATTTTTCTTTTACCTAAATATGATATTTTTTTTTAGATAATGGAATATTTTTTTGAAATATTGATTTTTTTTAATGACGAATAATTTGAAAAAACTGTTGTTTTTTTGAAAAGTATGCTATAATGTATGTAGGACTTTAATTTATAATGCGATTCGTTTATTATGAGGGAGTTGGGATATGAAGAAAATAAGCTTACTTTTGATGAGTTTTCTAGGGGTTATGGGTTTTCTGATAATCCCAACGGGTGCATCAGCAGCATTTGACCTGAGCGGTATTGCGTCAACAATCACAGGTGGTGCCAGTAGTGGTTTTATGGGGGTTCTTATCTCTTTATTTGGATTTGCCGCTTCTGGATTTTGCTGGTTTTGTGATTTATATAAAACGTTATTTAACATTATGAACACGCTTGCCACGACCGTTTCAAAATCGTTGGCGGGTGATTTTTTAATGTTGCTGGGTATTGGGGTGCTGTTCTTTATCGGGTTTAAGGTTGGCTCTGTTGTTGTGAAATTGCAAGAGGTTGATTTAATGCAATTTTTGGGCGAATTGTTCAAACAATTGGGTCGGGCGATTATTGCGGCAGCCTTTTTGCTTGGGTCGGTTGAGATGTACCATTATTTAATCTCTCCTTTTTTGGCATATGCTTTGGCTTTGACGCATGAAATTATGTCATCAAGGGATGCGGGGACGATTACCGAACTTGTCACGAAGTTATTAGGTGGGGGTAAGGATGGTTCTAAGTTTATCCCTGATATTAATGCTGGGATTTTGGGTGAGGGGTCTGGAATGGCCTTTTCAAACCAAATTCGTGACCAGTTGATTGGTATTTTGGAATTGGTGAGTGCCTCTTTGATTTCAGGGTTGATTATTGGGGCGGCGATGCTATTGATTGGTTTGGCCGATTCGTATTTGAATATTATTCCAAACTTTCAAATTATGACGGTTGGGGTTATTATTATCGGTGCATACTTTAGTGTGTATGTGGCGGTACCGTTTAAATTGATTGACGTGATGGTGCGGTTGACCTTTGTGGCGGCGTTGACCCCGTTGTGGGTTATTTTGTGGGTGTTCCCCGCAACGATTAGCTATACCAAAAATGCGTGGGAGATGCTTTTAAACTGTTGTGCCTGTATTATTTGTTTGGGTGTTGTGTTGGTGATTGCCCTTGAGATTATGGAGTATATGTTGCCAGGTAAAGAAACGATTATTTTCTTTTTATTAGGTGGGCTTGATATGCTTGCAACAGGGCAGATGAATTTAATCAACCCACATGTCTTACAAACAGGTGCCCTTGGTTTATTGGTGGTTAATTTGATTAAGCAATCATCCGTTATTGCAACACAGATTGTCAAATCTTATGGGACAAGTGTGGGTGATGGTATGGATGCCTATGTTCAAAAAGGGATGACTTCAATGGGTAATTTGGGTGCCGTCTTGGGTGGTGCTGCAGCAGCGGCGACTGCTGGTGGTTTGAAAAAGACCCTTGAAATGGGCCGTGATTTGACCCAAGGTGGTAGAAGTAATAACTGGTCGCAGTATAAGATTGATGAAAAATTAGGGACGAATGCATTTAATTCTGTTAATAATGAGTCTAAAAAGCTAGATTCTTATAATGAAAAGCTTGCAAGAGATGGTAAATTAACAGAAGGAGAGGAAAAAGACCGTAAAGAAATTATTGAAGAACGGGGTCGCTTGATACAGACTCGTAAACCACGCGTTGAAGCTGAAATGCAAGATTTAGATAAACAAAAAGCGGCAGGTAAAATCAATAATGAAGAATATAATGAAAAATATGGTAAATTAAAAGCTGAGCGAGATGTATTGAATTTTTATGAAAGAAATCCAAATGCTGGTGCAAAAGGAGTGGAGAATTTGCAGGCACGATTGGCGGAGCAATATCAACAGAATCCAAAGATGGATATAAATCAAGCACTTGGAAAGATTACACCACAATCTGCAAATTCTGATTTAAGTAGTGCACTTAGAAATTTCAAAACTACTTTTGGTGTCGTAGATAATAACCCACAACCACAGACACCACCAATTAGGAAATAAGGTCATAAATGGGGGATAAAGATGAGGAAAAATCTGCGACATAGATTAAAAAAGGTTCTTTATCTGAGCATACTCTTTATGCCTGTGCTTTTGCTCACAGGGTGTGGTTCTTTGGGTTTAACAGCGGATAATTTGAGCATGGGAGCGACCCTTTTGACAGGGGGATGTTGGCCGTGTACGATGTTCCGCTCTGTGTGGGAGGCGATTGGTTCAGCCTTTGGCAGTACGATTAAAGTTACATCAAAATTAGCATCAATTTTATTAGGTGCGGGGTTATTGTTTTGGTTAACGCTGACAATTGGTAAGATGATTGCCTCTTTAAAAGAGCCGAATATGAAAGATTTTATCCCCAAAATTGTGGCGATATTGTTTAAAGCTTTGGCTGTGGGATTGATTGTAAATTCCCCAAATTTTCTCATTTATATTTTGGATTTATTGATATCCCCTGTGATGGAAGGGTGCACTAATGTTGCCCTTACCATTATTGGCAAAGAAAGCGATTGGTTTAAAGTGCCGTTCTCAGATGTGGAAAAGAACTATGCCATTTTTACAAAGAATATCGGTTCACAATTGCAAAATGTTGTCTATCAAATGTATTTGCAATTTAGAGGGGGCTTTTTCTTAGGGGCTCGTATGATGATGCATTGGGAGCTGATGGCAATTATCACAGGTGGGTTGATTATGTGTATGTTCTTCTATTTCATGATGTTCTTCCCATTGGTGATATTAGAAGGGTTTGTTTCAATCGGTGTGGCGTTAATTTTGTTCCCTATCTTGTTGGTAGGGTGGGTGTTCCCGCCAACCAAAGGCTACATTAGTGAGAGTTTTAAGGTCTTTTTCCAAGGGATATCGCAGGTGCTTGTAACAGCGATTTATATATCCATTATTGTTGCGATTATTGAGGAATATTCTGATGCCTTTTCCATCACGAAAAGCTTGTCTGATCCAGCCTTGCTCGCCGGGTTAACCAATATGAGTAATAACGGGTTGGCGATGTTGGGTTTGATTTATGCCATGTTTAAGCTGACAAATGATATTCCAAATATTACCAGTTACTTTGTGGGTGAGATGAATAGAAGCTCTATTGTCAGTGCATTTAGCAAAACATTCCAAATTGCAGGTAAAGTTGGTATGATTGCAATGGGTGGTGCGTTAGCTGGAACGGGCATTATGAAAGGTATGGGACAAACGATGATGAAGGCGGGTGTCGCTGGTATGGCAAATGATGTCAGGTCTTGGGAGAATAAAGACAAACAAGAACAAGAACAAGCATCAAATGCAGAACAACGGCAAGTTTTGGGGCAAACAAGATAGATAAGAGGATAAGAGGGGAACATGAAAATACTACGTTTAATAAAAATGGCACTGTTATTCTTGCTTGTCTTTGCTTTGGCAGAGGTGCAGGTGCATTTTAATACGTTCTTTAATGTGTTGCCCTATGTGCTTTATGGCCTTTGTTTAATCGTGCTTTTAGGGGGCTTTTTTTGGTTGGTTAAGATTAAAGGGGTCAAGCTTTTTATTGTACCAGTTTTGATGGTTATGTGTTTGGGGTGCCCTGCTTATGCGTTTGATTTTTCCGATTTAGCATCGAATGTGGATCGTCTTGATGATGTGCGTGATGAGTCGTTTATTGATACGCTTGAGGAGGCAAATACCGCTGGGCGAGCCTTGTGCGGGCATAATGCTGATGTGTCATATGACAATGCCACGCTGACAAAGGCAATTCAGGTGTTAGACTTTTTTAACAAACACAAGACAGATGGGGGCTTTTTAGGGGATGACACCCCAGCTCGCTGTGCGAATGAATATGTTGACATGGCTAAAGGGATTCAACAATCCCGTGCAGCTAAATGTTCCCCAACGTATGCAGTGCTTAAAAATTTGGCGTTGAAAGATAAGTGTTGGCCCTGTGATGTGACCGCAACTATTATCAGTGCGATACAAAAAGTTTCAATTCAAACATATCAAAAAATTAATGAAGGTGCCAAGGTTTTATTAGGTGGGATTTATTTGATGTGGTTGGCATTGACCATTTTGGTTTCATTTGCAAAATTTGGGTTTGAAAAGTTTGGTGAGTTTTTTACAAAGCTTTTAAACCAAACAATTGTTGTGATTATTATCGCTCTTATTTTGCATGCCCCGTTGGTGCAATTTTATAAGATTACCATTTCACCCTTTATCACATATACCGCAGCTCTTTCGATGAAATTTTCCGAAATTTCGCAAGAACGGATGGGCGGAGGCAGTACCTTGTTCCAAAAAATTATTGATACATTGGGATTGGCGGCATCTTCAAAATGCAACTATTGTAATGAGATGAATAAGGATGTGAACAAAGAAGTTTCAACAGGGCAATTTATGGATTCGGCCTCTATTAATGGGATTTTATGTACCGTTTGTTCCACCTATCGTCAGGCGGCACCGATGATTTCATTGGGGCAAGTGATGATTTGTTTTGGTAGGACAACGCCAGAAACGCTTGGACAATTGCCGATTTTGTCACGCATTAGCCAGTTTTCAACGCCAAATATTTCTGTTTCAGTTACAGGGTATATTTTGGTGGCGGTCTTTAGTATATTCACCTTTTTGGTGGGATACTTTATTATGGCTTCTGTCTTTAAGTTGGGGGTTGTGTTTGTGTTGTTGCCGTTGTTCTTGGTGGCGTTTGCCTTTAAGATATCAAGACCATATGCGACCAAGGCGTGGGGATTGATTGTCTATGCCATGACGACGATTTTAATCGTTTCACTATTTGCAACGATGATGATTCTGGGCTTTTCAGTCTTGTTGCCCGAAAGCTCGGTTAATGGGTTTATTACCTTCTTTTTCAGCAACGAATCTATGGGGATGATTGATATGTTCTCGGGTAGCTCGTTCTTGGACAAATTAAAAGGTGCCTCAGGTGCGGAAGAAATTATCAATCGGATATCAGGTAGCATGGTGTCACAATATACGTTTATCCATGTGCTGACGATGACAAGCTTTGCCTATATTTGCATTTCAACGTTGAGTTCTGCTGCGGAATTGGCTGAACAAATTACAAGTGCTTGGACAATAAACTCAAATGATGGACGTGTGTTGGGACAAGCTTTGACACAGGCCTTTTCTTCAACCAGCAAAGCGGCAAAAACGGCTTTGGGTGCGGGTGCCTTTATGGGTGGCCGTGCGTTGGAGCATACAACATATGATAAAGATGGGCAGGTTGTTACCAACACAAAGACAACAGATGAGTTGATGAAAGAAGCCTCCGACGCATCTGACAAGAACAAGGCGGGCGGAAATAAAAATAAAGAATATGTTTCTCATAACTCTACATCTAACCCAATGCAAGCACAAGGCAATAAAAATGATGGTAATTGGCGTCGGGAAGGGCGGGTTGATATTGACAAATAATGATTTGTTTCATGCTTTTAAAAAAGGCGGAATGTTCTTTGGTTTTTATCAAGCCTATCAGCAATAATGGGTGATAAGCAAGACTTGACAATTAACGCTTTCAGGTGTAAATTCCTTAAACACAACGTGTGTGAATGTATGCGTTCATAATAAAAGGGATGCTTTTTTGCCCATTTAATCATAGAAAGGAAGGAATATGCCTTTTTTTAAAGATAGGAACTGTTATCTTAAAAATTATAATCTGTCATTGATGGATAAGATAAAAGGCTTTAATTATAAAATGCTCGCACTGATTTGTTTGGTTGTGATGATTGGTGTGATGACTCTTTTTAGTGCGGCAAATGGTCATATAAGTCCGTGGGCAGATAAGCAATTTATCAGATTTTTGATGAGTCTAAGCGTGTTGTGCGTTGTGGCGATGGTGAACCTAAGACTTTGGATGAAGTATGCCTATTGGATTTATGGGGTTAGTTTTTTGTTGCTGATTGGTGTGACTTTGTTCGGACATGTGGGGATGGGGGCTCAACGCTGGTTGAACCTTGGATTTATGCGGTTGCAACCGTCTGAATTAATGAAAATTGCATTGGTGTTGGCATTGGCTCGTTATTTTCATAGTGTGACGCTTAATGATGTGCGTTCTATTCGCGGGATGATTGTGCCAACATTGTTGATGGTTTTGCCCGTGGCATTGATTTTGGAACAACCTGATTTGGGAACAGGGTTAATGTTGGTGTTTTGTACGGGAGCGATTTTCTTCCTCGTTGGGGTTGAATGGTGGAAATTTGCTATTGTTGGAACGGGTGTTGCAACAGCTATCCCGATTTTGTGGACATTCTTGCATGATTATCAAAAAAGACGGGTGCTCACCTTTTTAAACCCTGAAAATGACCCCTTGGGGAGTGGGTATCATATTATGCAATCAAAAATTGCCCTTGGTTCGGGTGGTTTGATTGGGAAAGGTTTTATGGAAAGTACGCAAAGTAGGCTTAATTTCTTACCCGAAAAACAGACGGATTTTATCTTTACCTTAATTGCTGAGGAATTTGGCTTTTTAGGTTCAACGCTGTTAATTTTTTTATTCTTTGCGATTATTTTGTATTGCTTTTATGTGGGGATGATTTCGAACAATTACTTTGGCAAAGTATTAGCCACAGGGTTGGGTGTGAACTTTGCCCTCTATGTGTTCATTAATATTGGGATGGTGTCAGGGTTGCTCCCTGTTGTGGGGGTGCCATTGCCCTTGGTTTCCTATGGCGGGACGGCAATGATGACGTTGTTTTTTGGTTTTGGGCTGGTGCAATCGGTGTATATTAATAAAGAAATGGTCATTGGGCGTAATGGCTCGATTGATGATGATTAGGGGGTCTGATGTCAAACGTTGATTTGTTGTTAGATAGTGCCTTTTTAGCTTATAACCAAAAAGAGTATGACAAGGCAGAAGAATCGGCAAGACAAGCCCTTATTTTATCCCCCACGAATGGAGATGGGCTTTATTTGTTGGGGCTTATTGCGATCGAGTCAAATGCTTTGGAACCTGCGGAAAAATTGCTCTACCAAGCCGTTCAGCTGTATCCTAAGAATAAGAATTATAAGCTCTCGCTGGCATTTGTGCTTGAAAAACAAGGGCGTTTAGAGGAGGCATTATCCTTTTATGAACCGTTTAAGGAAGATGCTTCTGTCTTGGCACAAATTGGGTTTGTTTATTTAAAAAAAGGGCAAGCAGATTTTGCCAAATCAGCATTTGAAAAAGCGTTAACCATAAATAAAGGGGTGGCAACGGCTTATATCGGGTTGGCACTTATTTTAAGAGGACAGGGGCAATATGAAAAAGCACTTGATTGCTTGGTGCAAGGGGAAAGTGAGACAAAAACGGCTGAGTTATTGTATCAAAAAGCTGTTACCTATCGTTTGATGGGTAAATTTTCAGCAGGCTTGAGAGAGATAGAGCGGGCTTTGTCGCTTGAAAAAACGGCTGCTTTTTATAATGAAAAAGGTTTAAACGAAGAAGGGCTAAATCTCATGGAAGGGGCAAAATTATCCTATGGACAAGCCCTTGATATGAATGCGTATTTTGCAGATGCGTATGCGAATTTGGGGAACCTTTATTTAAAAGAAAATGATTTTAAACGAGCAGAAGATGCTTATAAACGTGCTTTGGGTGTGGATAAGGATTTTTTAAATGCACATCATAATTTGGCTCTTTTATTGCATAAAATGGGGCGTTTGACAGAGGCGTTGGAGCATTTTAGAAGTGTGATTATTTTGAACCCGCGTCATCAAGAGGCTCTTTATAACCTTGCCATTATTTTGGAAGAAATGGGCGAGTATGAGGAGGCGGCAGGGCTTTATTTCAACTTGCTGACATGGCAGGATAATCAAGAATGGTTGGTGTTGCGTCTTCGGATACAAAATACGCTTTATTTGTTGGCAAAAGGGGATAAAAAAGCTAAAAAACAAGCACGCTCATTTGCAAAAGGATGGGCAAAAAGTTTCCCCAATTGTTTGGTGGCAAAGGTGACAAATGCCGCCCTTAATCATGAAAAAATTTCAGATGAAGAAGCAAAAGCATACGCCACACAGCTTTATGATGCATTTGCCAATACCTATGATGAAGTCATTGAAAAATTGGACGCTAAAGCACTTGGAAAAATTGTTCCGCTTTTGCCAAAAGGTGTGCAAAAAGTGTTAGATTTAGGCTGTGGAACAGGCTCTTTGGCTGATTATTTAATGCAAGATGTGCCAGAGTTGGTGGGCGTTGATATTTCAAAAAAAATGCTTGATAAAGCGATGGAAAAAAAGGCTTATACCCGTTTGGTGCATCAAGATGTGTGCTCCTTTTTAAGGACTGATACGGACACTTATGATGCCATTATTGCCAGTGATGTGGTGCCATATTTAAGTGATTTAAAGGGGTTTTTATCTCTTATTCACAATCGCTTAAATGCAACGGGTGTTTTGTTAATGACGGTTGAAATTGGGGATGAAGAAGCAGGTATTTTATCCGAAAATGGACGCTTTTGTTATAAAGCAGAATGGCTCAAATCTTGCTTTAATGCGTTGGGATTTGTGCTCAAGCATTTTGATGAAATCCCCCTTCGTAAAGAGGGTGATTCAATTGCAAAGGGTGTGCTTATTTTAGCACAAACAAATAAAGAAGATTGTTAGGCCTGATTTAACATTTTGCGTTGATTTTGTTTTTTTTATATGCTTTTTAAGATAAAAAAGTTCTTGTTTTTTCTTTTAAATTCGTGTACAAATATGAAAAGTTGTTATTTATAAAGAAAGGCGTAGATATAAATGCTGAAATTAGAGCGAATTAAGAGGATTTTAAAACACTTTTCATGCGATATGGCAATTGACCTTGGTACGGCAAACACACTTGTTTATGTGCATGGGAAAGGTCTTGTGTTGAATGAGCCATCTGTGGTTGCAATTGCAGAGCATAGAGGGAAAAAGCAGGTCATTGCTGTGGGTAATGAGGCAAAGCAAATGTTGGGTCGTACCCCTGGGCAAATTCAAGCTATCCGCCCGTTGCGTGATGGGGTGATTGCTGATTTTGATGTCGCAGATGAGATGATTAAACGCTTTATTCAAAAGGCATTAGGGCACAAATCATTAGCCCGTCCCATGATTGTGATTTGTGTGCCATCAGGTTCAACAGCCGTGGAACGCAGGGCAATTCAAGATGCAGCAGACAATTCACGGGCGAGAAAGGTCTTTTTAATTGAAGAACCAATGGCGGCCGCAATTGGGGCTGGGTTGCCCGTTAATGAACCATTTGGTTCAATGGTGGTTGATATTGGCGGTGGGACAACTGAAGTGGCGGTTATCTCTTTGGGTGGGATTGTGTATGCACGTTCTATCCGTGTTGGGGGTGATAAGATGGACGAATCCATTATTTCATACATCCGCCGTAACCATAGCTTGTTGATTGGTGAGGCGTCAGCTGAGCGGATTAAAAAGGCGATTGCTGCGGCGTCTATCCCGACCGAGGGTGAGGGGATGACCATTCCTGTTAAGGGTAGAGATTTAAGAAATGGTGTGCCAAAAGAAATTGTGGTGACGGAACGCCAAATTGCAGAAGCTTTGGCCGAACCTGTGGCTCAAATTGTTGAAGCGGTAAAAGTTGCTCTTGAACATATTGACCCCGAATTGGCTGCTGATATTGTCGATCGTGGGATTATGCTCACAGGCGGTGGTGCTTTGCTCAGACGCTTAGATTCAGTGCTCAGATCAGCAACAGGGTTGCCCGTTTCTGTGGCGGAAAATGCCCTTCAATGTGTGGCATTAGGTTCTGGTATTGCGGTTGAAAAAATTGGCAAGTTTGAAAATATCTTAACCAGTATGTATTAATAAACCCTTGGTTATTGGGTGTTTGTCCACCAAGGTGATGAGGTCGAATAATGGCAGGCAACAAGTTTTTTAGATTGCAACGGATTAAACAGCAATTAAAACGGTTTGTTGCTCTGCCATTAGCGTTTTTTGCCCTTTGTTTGTTTGTGTTTATGGCAAAATCTGATGCCCCCTTTGTTTTAGAGGGGAGACGGGCGGTTTATGATACACTCACCCCTGTGTTGAAAGAGGTAATGTCCCCCATTGATCTGTTGGTTGAAAAGGTGGGCTTTATTAAAAACTATGTCTTTGTGTATCAAGAAAATGAACGTTTAAGAGCTGAAAATCAACAATTAAGAGGGTGGCAATATACCGCCTTACAACTGGCACAAGAACAAAAAGAATTGTTCCTACATTTAAAATATGAACCGCATTTTAAAGCGTCAAGCAAATATGTGAGAATGCTTGGCGAATATAATAGCCCCTTTACCCATGCAATTGTGCTTGAAGGGGGGACGCAACAAGGCATTTTTAAAGGAGATGTCTTGATGCAAGAGAATGCCTTGTTTGGTCATGTGATTGAGGTGAATTTAAACACGTCTCGGGCACTTAAATTGACGGATTATTTTTCACGGTTGCCTGTTTTTGTGGGAGCTGATAAAACGCCAGCGATTTTGATGGGGGATAATCAAAATGAACCTGTTTTAACCGCTTTGCCTGAGGAACATCACATTAAAGAAGGGGATCGGGTTGTGTCAGCTGGGATTGCTGGTGTGTATCCTGAGGGGTTAATGATTGGTTATGTTTCAAATCAGCAAGGTGATTTTCGGGTAAACTTGGTTGCTAAAAAGGGAGAAAATAGCTTTATTCAGGTGATTCATTTTAATTTGGGTGGTCTGATTGAGGATACGGCAAAATCCCCTTTGTTAAATAAGGAGCGTTAATGCAAAAACAGGTGTTTCAAAAATACATGGTGCTGTTGGCTCCGTTTTTGTTGCTATTAACGATTGCTTTTTTTGAAAGTGCCTTGCTTTTTAGTTTTCATAAAAGCTATCCTTTGGTGTCAATCGTATTTGGTTTTGTATTTTATTTTCGGATTTTTAATCCAGATAAATTGAATCTTGTATTGGTGTTTTTATTGGGTGTGTTTGTTGATTTTTTGATGGCCTATCCGTTGGGGTTTGAGGCGATTGCCTTTTTAATGGGGGCGTTTTTGGTGGGGTTAAATCGCGAAATGTTGGTGCATTTATCCTTTATGAAACAATGGTTGGCATTTTCGTTGATTTTGTTGTGTGTGATGTTGATAAATCAGTTGGTACTTGCTCTGTTTTTAGAAAGAGGGGTTGGCTTTTTATCCTTTATGTGGGATTTTTTTGGGTTGTTTTTATGTTATCCCTTTATAGCAAAAGGGACTGCGTTTATCAACCAAAAAATAGGGGGATTTTAAATGAGTGCACCATGGAAGTATGAAAAAGATCGTGTTTTTTCAAAACGCATATTGGTGTTGCTAGGTGTTTTTCTTTTTTTAATTTTTATCTTAATTGCTCGCGTGTTTTATTTGCAAATTTTGCAAGGGGAGCGATATAAATTTTTAGCTGATAAAAATCGTACCTCCATTCGCTTGACAATGCCAAGCAGGGGTAATATTTTTGACAGAAATGGTGTGAAGTTGGCTGAAAATAAAAAGTCGTTTCAAGCGATTTTGATTAAAGATGATGCTGAAAATGTGGCTCAAGTTATTGAAAATTTTGAAAAAATTATCCCCCTGGATGAAGATGAAAAAGTCCGTATTCAAAAAGATTTGAAGAAAAAGCGTCCTTTTATGCCGATTTTAATTAAAGACGGATTGTCGTTTGAAGATGCAGCCAAATTACACCTCAATGCCCCTGATTTGATTGGCCTTCAGATTGAAGAAGAATTAACCAGATTTTACCCCTTTAAGGAGCAAAATGCCCATTTGGTGGGGTATGTGTCCTTATTGAATGATAGAGATTTGGAAGATGATCCAGACAGTCCATTGGCTAATTTGCCTGGGTATCGTATTGGCAGAACGGGGCTTGAAAATGCTTTTGAAGATAAGCTTAAAGGGGCTCCTGGGATGCGTAAGCGAGAAGTGAATGCCTACGGACATTCGGTCCGTATTTTAGAGGAGGAGGACGCACAAAAAGGAGAAAATTTGCACCTAACCATTGATGTGCGGTTGCAAAAAATTGCATTAGATGCTTTGGCTGGAGAGGCCGCTAGTGCAATTGTGATGAATGTAAACACAGGCGAGATTTTGGCATTGGTGTCATCCCCTTCGTTTGATAGCAATATTTTTACCATGCCTGTTTCAACAAAGGTGTGGCGTGGTCTGATTCATAATGAAAAGCGACCCTTGCAAAATAAAGCGTTGACGGGGACGTATTCCCCTGGCTCTATTTTCAAATTGGTGGTGGCTTTGGCTGCACTAGAGGATAAAGCTGTTTATCAAGAGAAAAAAATCTATTGCAATGGGAAATATCATGTCGGCAATCATGATTTTCATTGTTGGAAAAGTGGTGGCCATGGGTTTGTGACATTGGAGGAGGCTTTGATGCATTCTTGCGATGTGTATTTTTATCAAGTGGCGGAGCAAATAGGGGCTGAAAAAATTATTCAAATGGCTAGAAGGCTTGGTCTTGGGTCTGCCTTAAATGTTGGTATTAAGGGGGAAAAGGATGGCCTCGTCCCCACACCTGAGTGGAAGAAAAAACGCTTTAAAGATGAATGGCGGACTGGTGATACCATCAATTTAAGCATTGGGCAAGGCTTTTTAACCACAACGCCAATGCAATTGGTGAATTTGGTGGCCATGATTGCCAATGGGGGCAAAAAAATAAAACCGCATTTGATTCAAGGTCAAGGGATTGAAAATCCACCTTCGTTGGGTCTAAATAAGTGGCATTTGTCTTTGGTGAAGTCGGGTATGAATATGGTGGTGAACAATATAAAAGGCACCGCTTATAAGGCAAGGATTAATGTCAATGGGATGAAAATGGCGGGCAAAACGGCAAGTACACAGGTCCGTCGTATCACTAAAAAAGAGCGTGAAAAAGGTGTCATTTCACAAGATAAATTGCCATGGAAATATCGAGATCATGCGATGTTTGCCGCTTTTGCCCCTGTTGATAAGCCAGAATATGCGGTGATTGTGATGGTTGAACATGGCGGTGGTGGTGCCACCTCGGCAGCACCTAAGGCTGGGGTGATTTTGAAAGAAGTGCTTGCTTTAGGACTTGATACCATCCAATAAATTAAGGTTAAAATAGCCCTTTTTCCTTGGGGTTTGTGTTATTGGTATTTGAGGACAACAGTTTCATTCTTTTTTGGTTTGGTGTATTGCACTTAGAGGGGGTTTTTATCGGTTTTTGGGATGATTTTGGATTATGGCTTGCAAAATTTTGGACTTGATTGTATAATAAAAGAAGAAGTATTGAAAATGAGGGGCTTATGGGGTTTATCACAGAAGAATTGTCATTAACAATGCTAAGGCTTAAAAGAAAAGATGTCAAAGAGATGGATGATACAGGTCTTTGTGCATTGCATAAAGCTGTCTTAAAAAATCGGGGGCATTTAATTCAGGGTTTGCTTTCAATGGGGGCAGATGTTGAAGCACGCACTGCTGATGATGAAACGCCTTTGCATTTAGCGGTTCTATTTCATAAATCAAAAGCTTTCAACGCTCTATTAAAAGCAGGAGCCAATGTGTCGGCAGGTGATATGCATGGCAAAACCCCGTTACATATTGCAGCAGAGCAGGGGCATTTAGAAATGATGAAACCGCTGATTGAAAAAGGGGCTGATATTGAAGCTTTAACTGCTGGAGATGCCACACCCTTAATGTTGGCTGTTTGGGCGGGAAAGGAAAAATCCGTTGAAAAATTAATCGCTTTAGGGGCTGATGTGAATAGGCCTGATCCCTATGGGCGGTTGCCAATATTTGAGGCGTTAGAGGCTGAAGATGAACGTGTTGTAAAAGCCCTTCTTCAAGCAAATGTGGATTTAACGATAAAAAATGGGGATGGCTTGTCTGTTTTAGAAATAACGGATAATCCCAAAATTTTAGCCATGATTCAAGATAAAATAAAAAAACAAGGCATTGAGATGCCACAACTGGCTGGTGAACAAGGGGCTCCTAAAATTTTGAGGGAAAATGCCATTAATATCACCGATCAAAAAGATGAAACAACAGGGTATATGCCTGCTCCAAGCCCTGAAAAAGCAAAATCTTAGCATATGATTAAAAACACACCTTAAAAACGGGGCTGACCAGCAAAAATTGGACAGGAAACAAAACCCCCGTGAAGAATTGAGATGGCAATCTTCAAAGGGGGTAGGAAAGGTGTTTTTGTTAAAAACAGGGTTCTTATTCTATTTCTAGTGTTGGGGTGTTTTGATTGCTTAAAGGCGGTAAAATGTCGGCTTTTTTTATCAAACGAGGCCCCGTTTGTTTTGCACAAGCTTTTGTAATTAAATCTAAAATTTCATAAGCAATTGGGTTTAATCCATGTGTTTTGGCATATTCAAACTGCCCCTGTGCAATGGATAAGGGTGTGTGATTGTAATTGGCTGTCATATTCACATCAGCCCCTCTATCAAGCAACAATTGAACCATCTCTTTTTGTTGATTGAGGATTGCTTGAGCCAATGGCGTGTGGCCATAAGAATCAGCTGTTTTGGCATTTATATTTGCCCCATAAGCGATTAAGTCATCCACTAATTTGACATCACCTGTTTCAAGGGCTGAAAAAATCAAATCATTCCCGTTGGGTGTTTTTTTATCTGGCGTAGCACCTAAAAATAATAAATAACGGGCCATTGCTGGGTTTTTGTTTGAAATGGCTAATGTGAGGGCACTTTGTCCGTCATGATTTTGATGGTTAATGTCAGCATCAAGATGATATAAGGTGGCAACGGTTTCACGATCAGCATTTAATGCGGCAATCATAAACGCTGTCATCCCGTTGTTGTCAGCTTTATTGATGTCAGCCCCTGCTTGAACCAATGCTTTTATCATTTCTGGATTGGCAAGTTTGCAGGCTTCCATAAGAGCTGTCCAACCTGTGGAATTTGTTTTATCCACTTGAAGTTGATGGCGTCGCAATTGATTCATAATATCCATATTGCCCGTTTTAACAGCTTCTAACAAAGGCCATTCTTGGTTATTGCTTTCTTGATTATATCTTACACCTTTTGCCAATAAGACAGTTGTCATATGTAGATTTTGGTTTTGAATGGCTGGAATTAATAAAGGGTCGGAGAGTGAATCTTGATTTTTAACATTTGGATTAAGTGAGAGGAAATAGTCAAAAATAAAGTTCGCATTATGCTGGATGGCAGAACGTAAAAATTTTTCAGCCATAAAGGGGGTGTGAATCAGCTTTTGTACAATATATAAGTTATTCTGTTGAATGGCTGTGTCAAAATCTTGGTAATAATTATTTTGATGGCGGGCATAGTCAAATCCATGGTCTAACAAAAAGTCAACCATTTGATTGTCAGAAAGTCGAATGGCATATTTCATTAAGGTATTGCCTTGATTGTCATGTACGTTTGTGTCAACACCATGTGAAATCATATAACGCACCAAATCAAAAAGACCCAGTTTGCCCGCCACAACAACCCCTAAATTGCCATAACGATCATAGCTCATCGGATGAGCCCCTTTTTCAATAAAGCGAATGGCTTTTTTTGTATCGTAATTATAAATTGCCCAAATAAGGGATTGGGAGCGGTTCAACGCATCTGATAAAAGGGAGATCATCTCCTCAAAATGATAAAAGCTGGCAAGTGCAAGCGGTGTTTCATTTTGAGCGTTTTCATGCAACACATTCGCCCCTTGTTTCAAAAGTTCGCTCGCATACACCACATTATTATCTTTTACCGCTTGAATAAGCTCTTGCCCTAAATGAAATTGTGTCTTTTCATCCCAAAGGGGGATAATGGGTGTGTTTTTTAAACGTGTTATTTGTTTGCGTGCTGATGAAAGAATATCATGATACGGTTGATAATAAGGGTGTGGTGGCTGGATTTGAGTCACTTTTTTTTCAAGAAGGGAGAGAGCCGTTTCCCCCGCATGATTTTGAATGGTGACATCTGCCCCATAATGTAGCAAGGTTTTAAATGCCTCAATATGACTGATTTGAATGGCAAAAAGAGCAGGGGTGTTGCCGTCTTTATCTTGTACATTGACATGAGCCCCTCTGTTAAGTGCGGCAGAAACCCAAGTTGGATTGCCATTTCGAATAGCATCAAAAAGATTTTGATCTTGCGTGGATATCATATTGTTATTATTTGTATTTTCAATCATTTTTGTATCCTTTACCCTTTTTCATATCAGGGTGATTAATCATTTAGTCCATTCTTTTATATAAGAATGCGTTTTATTTATCGTATTCCTTTTTTATCTGAATTTCAATGAAAAAAGTATGGATGTACCTCAAAATAGGGTGATTTCTTATTCACGCTCGCCAAAGGTAATTTCTTTTGATAAATGAGATTCAATATGCTTTAACTTAGAATGGGTAATTAAAATCGATTGCGGTTGGGGTTTGCTTGTGTGATCCGCTTTCATCAGGGTTGATTGATACATCTGTTCATAAGAAAGGAGCATGGCGTTTTCTTGCATTAAATGGTGTTGATTTGCTAAAAAAGAAGCACTTAGTCCTTGCTTATTTAAAATAAAGGGGTTGGGTTTATATGTTGTAATCACGGTTGGTAAATCAAGCGTATAACTTTCTCTTGTTTCTTGATTTGTCGCAAGCGTTTTGTCAATATAAGCATGATAAACTCTCAATTTTTTGTTTGAGGCGATTATATGTAACAATGTGTTGCCATTTTTATCTTGCGTGTTTATATCAGCCCCGTTGTTGAGTGCTGTTTTAATGTTGCGAATCACCGTAGCGCATTGCATATATGATTGATCTTCTAATTCTTGTAAAAGTGATTCAAATTGTTGATTTTTAGTGTTATCTCGTGACATATAAAAGCCTTTCATTTTTTAAGAAAAGAAGGGCAAAATATCATAAAGATAAGAGCCTGTCAAGCAGTTTAAAAAAATATTGCATTTTAAATTAAAAAAATATTGCATTTTAAATTAAAAAAGTGTATAAAATATGAGCTTATAACATTTTATAGGTAAAAGACAAATTCACCCCTGGAGGATTGTCTTTTTTAACATTTAAGTAAAGGATAAAATTATGAAAGTAACACAATTAAATGCTATTAAACGTGAAAAAGCTGGTAAGGGGGCCTCTCGCGCAAAACGTCGTGAAGGGTTCGTTCCTGCCGTTATTTATGGTGATAAAAAAGAACCTTTGATGATCGCTTTGGAAGAAAAAGTGTTAGTTGCTGAAATGGGTAAAAAAGGTCTTTGGACACGTCAATATGAAATCACCGTTGACGGGGCAAGTCATCTTGTTTTGTGCCAAGATATTCAAAAACACCCAGTTTCATTGCGTCCTGTTCACGCAGACTTCTTGCGTATTTCAAAAGATTCTGAATTGACAATTGATGTTCCATTGCGTTTTGAAAATGAAGCAACATGCCCAGGAATTAAATTGGGTGGTGTGTTGAACATCGTTCACAGAACTTTAACTGTCAAATGTAAAGCTGACAGTATCCCTGATGCTTTCGTTATTGATTTGGCAACAGCTCAAATGGGTCAATCCATCACAGCATTTTCAATTGAAATGCCAGCTGGTGTTAAATTAACAGCTACAGAAGATTTCACAGTTGCAACAATCGTTGCTGGTCAATCTTCAACAGACGAATCAGCACAAGGCTAATACATGATATTGTTGGTTGGTTTGGGAAATCCTGGAAAAGAGTATGCACAAACCCGCCACAATGCTGGTTTTATGGCGGTGGATGAAATTGTTCACCGCTATTCATTTTCTCCCTTTAAGTCAAAATTTAAAGGGGAAATCACAGAGGGTGTGATTGAAGGTGAAAAGGTAATGGTTTTAAAACCATCAACCTATATGAATTTATCAGGGGAATCAGTTTTAAGTGTTGCCTCATTTTATAAAATCAAACCGGAAGATATTATTGTTTTTCATGACGAGATGGATTTGCCGGTGGGAAAGCTTCGCGTGAAACAAGGCGGTGGTAGTGGTGGTCATAATGGGATTAAAAGCATTGATCAGCATTTGGGCAATAATTATCATCGTGTACGAATTGGTGTTGGTAAACCTCAAACGAAAGAGCAAGTTGTTTCTTGGGTTTTATCCAAATTTGAGCAAAATGATAAAAAAATATTAGATGATTTGATTTTTAAAATTGCCGAAAAAGTGTCTTTTTTATTGAAAAAAGATGCTGAAAATTTTATGAATAAAGTCAAATAATTATCTTAATATTGGGGAGGGGGAACTTTAATGCATAAATTCAAACAACTGATGAACATATTCATTGGCATTATTTTATATATTATGGCAATGGATGTTATTTTAAAGACTCTTTTGTGTGATGTTTTTCATAGTACGGAACTACATGACGGCTTAATTTTTTTGGTAACATTTATCTTATTTTTTGTTTTAAAGGTGCGAACCTTTTTCATTTGTTTAGGCGTGGCGGCTGTTTTATGCGTGCCCGCTTTTTTAAAAGACTCGTTTGAAAGATATTTACCAACATCTGCTTTTTGGTTTTTAGCTGGTTCAGTTGTTTTATGTATTGTTATATTCTTATTTCATCTATTTTTGTTATTACTGATGAAATTTTTGAAATTGATAAGGCTTCATAAGGTTTTTCCAATTATAACGAGGTGGAATAAAATTATATCTGATGTTTGGAAAGAAAGTGAAAAGAAAACTGAAAGCACAAATCTTTATGTGAACGGTTTAAAAAAAGCATGGTTTATTTTCCTTTTTATGACAGAACTGCCAAGGTCTAATAGTCCAGTGGATTTCTTTCTTAATATGAGCGTTTCACTTTTTGGTAAATTAAAAAAATATTTAGAGCCAAGTGAAAACAAAAAATTAAAGTAAATTAGAATATTGGAAGTGAAAGATAAAAAGTAATCAAACGGATTTTTTGGTTGCTTTTTTTTTATGGATAAGATAAACTTCAAAAAAAATATATGAAAGGATTAGAAAATGGGTTTTAATTGTGGAATTGTGGGCTTGCCAAATGTGGGAAAATCAACGTTATTTAATGCGTTAACATCAACGGTGCAGGCACAAGCTGCCAATTACCCATTTTGTACAATTGAACCAAATGTGGGGCGTGTGGCGGTGCCAGATGCTCGTCTTGATGTGTTGCAACAGATTGATAAATCACAAAAAATTGTGCCAACTCAGTTGGAGTTTGTGGATATTGCAGGGCTTGTTCGTGGTGCCTCTAAGGGGGAAGGGCTGGGCAATCAGTTTTTAGCCAACATTCGAGAGGTGGATGCCATTATTCATGTGCTTCGTTGTTTTGATGATGGCAATATTGTTCATGTTGAGGGGTCTGTTAATCCGATTAGAGATGCTGAAACGGTTGAAACAGAATTAATGCTTGCTGATTTAGAAAGTCTTGAAAAACGCATTATCCCTTTGCAAAAAAAAGCTCAAACAGGGGATAAAGAGGCAAAAATATGGGTTTCGGTTATGACTCCTGTGTTAGAGGTGTTGCGTGAGGGCAAGCCTGCTCGTTTGGCAAAGCCAACGACGCCTGAGGAAATAAAGATTTTTAATCAATTAGCCCTTTTGACGGGGAAACCTGTTTTATATGTGTGTAATGTGGATGAGGCCAGTGCTTCAACAGGGAATGACTATTCGAAACAGGTGGAGCAAATGGCTCTTGCACAAGGAAATTCCAGCGTGATTATTTCGGCTGCGATTGAGGCTGAGGTGGCAGGGTTGACTGATGAGGCGGAACAAAAGGAATTTTTAGAAACGTTGGGGTTATCTGAAACAGGGCTTAATCGCATTATTAAAGCGGGTTATAAATTGTTGGGATTAGAAACGTTTTTTACCTCAGGTCCTAAGGAGGTTCACGCGTGGACAATGCGAAAAGGGACATTGGCACCACAGGCGGCAGGGATTATTCATACCGATTTTGAGCGTGGTTTTATCAGGGCGGAAGTGATTGCTTATGAGGACTATGTCGCTTTTAATGGTGAGGTTGGTGCTCGTGAAAATGGTAAGCTACGACAAGAGGGAAAAACATATCAGATGTCAGATGGAGATGTGGTGCATTTCTTATTTAATGTTTAGATAAAAAAAGGAGTCGGGGGTATGCAAAAACGGGTGAAATGGTCAAAAAATATGGAAGTGGGGTATGAACCACTTGATAAGGCACATAAAGATTTTATTAAAATCATTAATGAGGCGGCTGTTTATAATGCATCAAGAGAGTTGTCCTCTATGGATAATGTGTTTGAAAAATGCTATGATTATGCGAGAAATCACTTCCCTGAGGAAGAAGATATTATGAAACAGGTCGGTTTTCCCGATATGCCTGCACATGAAAAAAGTCATCATGCTTTTATAAAAAATATTTCTGGTTTGCGGGTTGATTTTCATAATGCGAAAACAAAACGGGAAAAAGAAAAAGTCACAACTGAAGCGGTTGATTTTTTGCAAGCTTGGTTTATTGGCCATACATTGAGCAGGGATAAGATTTATAAACCGTATCTTGTTCGACTCAAAAATAAATAACAAAAACAAGGAGAAAAAAATGCTAACAAATATATTACTCATATTGGCTACGGTCGTTGTCATTGCTTTGATAAAAAGCATTGTGATTGTTAAACAAGGCTATGAATATACGGTTGAAAATTTTGGTAGATATGTCAGAACGTTGCGTCCTGGCTTTCATATTTTAATCCCTGTGATTGAAAAAGTGGGGGCAAAAGTCAGCCGTATGGAACAAGTGTTAGACGTTCCAACGCAAGAGGCCATTACCAAGGATAACGCCATGGTTCGTGTTGATGCGGTGTTGTTCTATCAAATTCAAGATACGGTATCAGCAGCTTATCAAGTGGGGAATTTGCAATTAGCGATTTCAAACCTTGTTGTGACGAACATCCGTACCGTTATTGGTGCTATGGATATTGATGATTTGCTCTCACAACGTGATGTAATTAACCATAAGTTGTTAGCTGTGGTTGATGAAGCCACTGTCCCATGGGGGGTGAAAGTAACGCGTGTTGAAATTAAAGACATCAACCCACCACACGATTTGATTGATGCGATGGCTCGCCAAATGAAGGCTGAACGTGAAAAACGGGCTAATATTTTGGACGCTGAAGGGCTCCGCCAAGCTGAAATTTTAAAAGCTGAGGGTGAAAAACAAGCTCTTATTTTGGAAGCTGAGGGTAAAAAAGAGGCTGCCTTTAGAGAGGCTGAAGCAAGAGAGCGTATTGCTCAAGCTGAAGCAACGGCAACGGCGATTGTTTCTGACGCAATCAAAAAAGGGAATATTAATGCAATCAATTACTTTTTGGGTCAAAAATATATTGAGGCCTTACAAGGGATTGCCGTTTCACCAAATCAAAAGCTTATTATGATGCCACTTGAAACACAAAATGTGATGAATTCCATTGCTGGGATTGCTGAAATTGCCAAAGATGTTTTGGGTTCAAATTCAAAGAAAGGATAAATAATGTCATATTTAGAATGGAGTGCTTTAGGGTTAATTTTAATTTTATTTGAATTATTTGTCCCAGGGGTGTATTTGTTTTGGTTTGGGCTTGCTGGGCTTGCCGTTTCATGGGGTATTTATATGATGCTTATTCCTGATACGGTAGCGATGCAATTGTTTGCTTTTTCAGTTTTTTCGTGTTTGACAACCTTTGCAGGTGTTTATATTTATAAAAAGGTTGAAAGCAAATTTAAAGGCGTGAAAGAGTATAAAAACCTCAATGATTTGGCAAGTCAATATGTGGGGCAGGTTGCCACACTCACACAAGACGTCGTTGATGGGAAATCAAAAGTCAAAGTGGGCGATAGCGTATGGCTTGCGATGACAAATGAAGATTTAAAAGCAGGTGAAAAGGTTTTAATCACAGGCGTTGAAAAAGGTGTTATTTTTATTGTGACCCGGAAGTCATAAGGCGTTACTCAATCGCCAATATGTTAAAATGAGGCGTTTGACAGTATCTAGGGGCGATTCACCAAACTTTAAGTACAAACAGTACGATACGTTTGATGAATCGCCTCTTGTCTATTCTGTTTGGTAACGCGTCTTATTTGAACCCAGCCCATAAAAAGCCCAGCTGGCTCTTAACTTTATCCAACAGGCAAGAGGTTACCGTAACCCTTGAGGGCTTTGGGGTATTGATTTTTATTGCCTAATTGTTTGTGATTTATTCTTAAAAAATGCAAAACGTGATAAAATGACACTATTTTCACTTGCAAAACGTGATAAAATGATACTATTTTCACTTGCAAAACGTGATTTTACATGTTATATTGTTATTATAATACATCGTATAATTAAGAAAATGAGGTTGTTTTATGTTTAGAAAAGCTGAGAATGTATTAAAGAAATGGAAAGAGAATTCAAACAAAAAAGCTCTATTAATTACGGGAGCTCGTCAAATTGGAAAAACGTATCTTGTTAGGCAGTTTGGAAAAACGTATTATGAAAATTTTATAGAAATTAACTTTATAACGACACCTACGGCAGTAAATATTTTTTCAGGCGATTTAAATGCTGACACGATTATAATGAACTTAACAGCTTTTTTAGGGCAAAATCTTATTCCTTCAAAAACATTGATTTTTTTAGATGAAATACAAGAGTGTCCCAATGCTAGAACAGCTATTAAATTTTTAGTTGAAGATGGTCGATTTGATTATATAGAATCAGGGTCTTTATTAGGTGTTAATTATAAACCAGTTCCATCATATCCAGTTGGATATGAAGAAATATTGCAAATGTATCCAATGGATTTTGAAGAATTTTGTATTGCCAACGGTATTCAATCTCAAACCATTGAGTATTTGAAAAAATGCTACCTAGAGAATCAACCAACGACTGATTCCATACATAAAACAATGTTAGATTTGTTTAAATATTATATTATAGTTGGAGGGATGCCTGCTGTTGTTCAAGCGTTTGTTAACTCGCATAATATAGGGCAAGTTATTTCAATACAAAAAGATATTTTAGCTCAGTATCGGCAAGATATAAGTAAATATACCGTAGAAAACAAAACAAAAGTTAATAACATTTTTGATCAAATTCCAGCACAATTGGATGATAAAAATCGCAGATTTAAATTAGCTACAATTGATAAAAAAGCAAGATTAAGAGAATACGAAGATGCCTTCATGTGGTTACAAGATGCTGGTGTTGCTTTATCATGTTATAATTTGACGGAACCTAAAATTCCTTTAAAAATCAATGAGCAGAGTAGGTTGTTTAAATTGTTTATGTCTGATTGTGGTTTATTGTGTGCTATGGGGCTTGAAAATGTCCAATTTGATATTTTGCAAAATAATATGTCTGTAAATATGGGTAGTATATTGGAAAATGTTTTTGCACAACAATTGAAGTCAAATGGTTTTTCTCTCCGTTATTTTAACAAAAGAGGTGTTGGTGAACTTGATTTTGTCATTCAATGTGGTAATCAGATCATTCCTGTGGAAATAAAATCAGGGAAAGATTATAAAGCACATAAGGCGTTGAATAATGCATTAAATGTAACTTCTTGGAACTTGAAAAAAGGGATCGTTTTTTGTATGGGAAATGTAGAAGAAAATGAACATGTGATTTATCTGCCATGGTATATGGTGATGTTTTTTAAACAAATGTCATTGGATAATTTAAAAGTTGATTTTAATTTGTTTTTGGACCCAAATACCTGATTTTTTGCCAACGAGCTATAAGTTCAAATGAGGTTTTAAACGGTATCTATAGTTGATTTTTGTCTATCAATTTGATTCATTAAAAAAGCTCCCATTAAAAGTGAGGGCTTTTTTTGATTATCGCAAAATTAATATAACCTCGATGCCCTCAAAGCCAGAAGGGCTACTTTTACCTCGCTCTATCCCAAGCCCGCAAGGGCTACGGTAACCTCGATGTGATGGATGGGTTTATAAAAGCGGATAAAGATAGCAGATATGGATGAGTGAGCCGACTGAATGAGTATTAAGTATACCTGAAGGAGGCTTAGTCGCCATAGATGCTGTCTTTAGGCACTTTTTAAACATACAGGCAGTCGAGCATTTTATAACCTCACTTAAGAGTGAGGTTTTTGGTTTTTTATACGTTATATAAAGGGTATTTAAAAAAACTTTGACAAAACAAGAAAAATGTGCTATATTTGGGGCGTGAAGTAAAAAAAGTTTTTTAAGGAGTTTTTTTATGGCAAATGCGTTAGATGTGATTCAGGTAAAATATGGTCAAAAAACGGGTGAAGTAAAAACGACAAGTTACTTAGCGTTTTTGAATGAAGATGAATCATATTTATCTGAAAAAGAAAAAGCATTGCAAGAGGTGATGAAAAGACTTTATCATTTGAATGAGAGCATTCCCCCTTTGTTTAACGCATTCCCTAATTGGCGAAAAGATAAACCATTGACGATTGATACAACAAAAAGGCCGTCTTTGAAAGAGTGTAGTGCCTCTTTTTTAAAAACCGATAATGCTATTCGGCTTAATGAGGATGCCTTTGATAAGAAGTTATTTGTGTTTTTAGCACATGAGATAAAGCATGCAGAAGATTGTACAAAAGAGTGGTATGATTTAGATAATGAATACCGTCTAAATGAAGGGTTGGCTTATCATCAAGTTAGCATTCTTTTAGAATCAAGAGCTAAAGCTTGTGAGTTAGTAGTCGTCATGCTTGATTGCTTAAATAAAAAGAAAAGTACTGAAGAATTTTTATCCATACTTAACGGGCAGGATGTTATTTGTTTTATTCATGGGATTGTGCCAGAGATTAAAAAACGTTATGAAAAAGCATTTACATCTGCTAAGCCGTTAGATACGCAAGAGATGCAACAACTTGCAACGCTTGCCATTGTGCCTGCTTTTGTAGGGTCGAGACTTTATAAAGAGGGATATTTTCTTGGATATAATAAGTGTTGTGAAATTAGATCTGATGATAAGGGATTGCAACAATTGCCAATTTATTGGGGGATTATGCCACAATATCAGGAGTCCCTTTTGACTGTTTTAAGGTCCTCTTTTCAAAACGGGGAGCCAAAGGGGATGATTCCTATGGCGGTTTTGAAAAAATTAAATGTCGCATTAGACCTTTCAGCGTTTTTCTATGAAGCACTTGAAAATGGGTTGTTTGACGATGCTAAAACTTTGATTCAAGCTGGGGTAGATGTTAATTTGATAGATGATCAGGGTTGGACAGCATTACATACTGCCGCATATTATGCTATACCAAAAGCTACTGAGTTCCTACTTCAAGCTGGTGCTGCCAAAAATATAAAAAACAAATATGGTAATACGCCAATGCATTTTGCTGCTAAATATGGTAATGTAGATGTTGTTCAATTGTTGCTCAAAGCTGGGGTTGATTTGTCAGCAAAAAATGAAATGGGTGAAACGCCTTTAGATGGGGCTTATAAAAGATTGATTAATAATCAAAAAGAGGAAGACCCCTCTAAAAAATTAAAAGATGAAGAAAGACAAGATTTATTATTTACAATCACTTGTTTGGAAAAGAAAAAAGCACCCCATGGGCGTTATTTGAAGGCTCTAGCTGATGAAATTAGGAAACAAAATAAAAAGCAGTTGAAAGAAAAGGATGCTTTGTATACCAAACAGATGCATACACGTTCGTTAGTGGTGTGTGGTATCATGAGTGTTGCTTCTTTTATTTTAGGGGCTACTATGAATATTTTAGGGGCTGTTAAAGAGGTAAAGGAGGGGGCTAGCTTTGTTTCAAGAGGTGTTCATAGGGTGATTTGGGGTGAGCAATCTGTTGGGGCAGAACAAAAGGCTATACCTGAAATCTCGTTGGTGGATGCGACCTTGTTGATGCTAAAAGATAAGAATTTAGATGCAAAAAAGAAAAATGTCCTTGTTTTAACAATCCTTTTGTTGATTGAAAAGGGGGAAAATCCAACCCTAGAACATTTGCAAGAGGTTTTAAAAGACCCATCTGTTAAAGCCTTGTTTGAACAATATGAATTGGGGAAATCTGTTATTACCAAAGTGCTGGGAGTGCGTGTGGATAAACAAGCCAAGTCAAATGTCCCAACGGCAGTTCGCTTGAAAAGACAGGTTGTTCATTCTTTAAAGCACAACTGTCAGAGAGTTAAAACTTACTCTTAACTTTATAGCATATATCGAGGTTTCTTTTTTGTGATGGCTCTTAATCCGTACGATTGATAACGGTTTAATCTTTTCAAAAGATTGATTTTTTCAAGCATCCTATTTATTAATGAAGAAGAAATTCTAAATAAACACACTTTTTAATAACAAAAAAGCCCCCAGAAATCTGAGAGCTTTTTTTGATTATCGCAAAACTAATATAACCTCGATGTCCTCAAAGCCCGTAAGGGCTACTTTTACCTCGTCACCCCTCAAAGCCCGCAAGGGCTACTTTAACCTCGCTCTATCCCAAGCCCGCAAGGGCTACTTTTACCATTTCTTCGCCAACGTTAAAAGAGTTAAAACCAAAAAACTACCTCTCAATCTTTTTGTGGTACTTACAACTTTTGTGTATCGCCTTTA
>CALARE010000078.1 GCA_937888725.1 uncultured Alphaproteobacteria bacterium
GCGTACCCGAAGGAGATAATGTTGCTTTAGATACCTCTTACAACGCTTTTTAAACATACAGGCGGTCGGGCTCCTTTATAGTATGGAGCACTTGCGTGTGTCTAGGGGCAATTTGCTGTGTTCAAGTATGCCTTCGCTCTTAAGACAACAGGTCTTTCCTACTCCCTTGTGAGGTGCTCTCTTACCAAGTCAAGAGGAATGGGATTTCTTTCCCCTTTTTGGATGACCTTAAAATTTCTACATCCCATCGGGCGGTATGTGTAATCGCATTTTTCCTCTGCCCATTCAAGGATATCCTTTAATTCTGATGTATCGCAATAAGGCATCTTATTCCCTCTTTCAATACACGCATTCAAACATCTAAATGCTGACAACGCCTTTTTAGGCTCACGTATATCCGATATCACATTAATCAATAACTCAACAGGTGTCCGCCCATAAGTGCTTTTATATTCGAGCAACGCCCCTTCGCAAATAAGGAAAATCGCCACGTCAAAGTGCTTGTTTTTAATCGCAGCATGCAACGGCATATCCTTGTTGGACGGCACATCAAGAAAAGCACCTTTATTCGCCATATACATCACCGAGTTTAAATGCCCATTTTTAGATGCCAAATAAAGTGGTGTTTCACCTTGATAATTGCGGTCAAGACGCCAGTCATATCCCGCCTCCTCAAACGTTTTCATCACCGCAACTTGACCCGCAGCTGCCGCCTTTGCAAAGGGTGTATCGCCCGCAAAATTGCTCAACCCAAGTCGTGCATGATTGGCAATTAACCCTTTAACCAATTCAATATCCCCAGCTTCTGCCGCCCAATGGAGTAATGTATTACCCCCAGCATCTTGCCGATCCACATCAGCTATTTTTAAAATAAAATCATGTTTATTTTTTGTCATCATAACCTTCTTTTAGCTATTATTCATTTGTTTTAATTTTTTGATATCCGAGAAAAGAACTGAAAAAAGAGCTTTTTTTCACTAGGGAAACCTTCGGTGCG
Organism: uncultured Alphaproteobacteria bacterium; assembly: GCA_937888725.1. Lineage (GTDB taxonomy): Bacteria > Pseudomonadota > Alphaproteobacteria > CAAHEQ01 > UBA3637 > RGIG4140. The sequence goes on from CALARE010000078.1 coordinate 998, forward strand.
AAAATGTCTTTTATCTTTTCAAACCGTGAATTTTCAGGTACGTTTTCAAGCTCTGGGAAATAGGCCCGTTTAACAGGATAATAGGGATTACCAAACGCATTCCCCATCTTTTTGCATGAGGGCAAATAAAGTTCATCAATCTGATACCCTGAGAAACAACAATATCCCATTTCTTCCAACAAGGGGAGTGATAATACATCAAAAAAACCCAATTGACGCATGGTGGTGTAAGAATGAAAACACATATCCCCTATCTTTTTAATCTGAGGCATAAAAACAGTATCCAAAACAGATGAACCAATGCACCCTTCCTTCATCTCTGACAAATTTTCAAAAATAAAACTTTTAAGACGTTCCGCTCTTGAAAAACTGTTGCGACCAAGTTCTTGCACATGGGGTGCATGCACCACCTCAATATTTGTGTCATACGATAAAAAGCAAGGTGGAATCATCCGTGTTGTTGGTAAATAAAGGCTTTTGAGTAAATTGTTTTTCACCCGCATTAAACAATGCCCACCCCCAAATAACGCCCAAGCATTGCGTCCTTCTTTAAAAAGATGCAAACGATTTGCCTGTTTGAGTTCGTTTGTCATAACTTTGGCAAATGAATCACAAATCTTTAATGGGTTTAAAACCTTTCTTTCTTTTAAATCAACAACAAAACGATCAACCATCAATTGATAATCTTTATTTAAAATGTTAATTTTGCCATCTTCAACAAAATAGTTACTTGAAAAATAGACATTATCTCGTGCATAATCATACTCAATAATTTGCCCATTTAAATAAATATACCCCTCGGGCAAAGGCCTCTGAGAAGCTGAAAAATCCACTTTAAAATGGTGTTTTAATGCACATGACAACCCCATAATAATGTTATCAGGATTCGAATGAAAGGTATTATCTGCAAATTCAACCGTATGATTATAACGGTTGGTGATTTTAATAAATCCGCCCCGTTTTAAAATTTGAATCGAAATCACCGATGAACCATATTCATCCTCTCGCTTAGGATGGGTAAAGTCTGATCGCCTTAATTGCTCTGCCCCCTCTTTAACACAATGAATAATAAAATATCGTTGATATCTGTCCCCCTCATCAAATGTGCAAAGCCCCTCCCCCTTGGCAAAATATTTTTGAATACTCATTTGTTTTTGATGTGTGTCAACTAAAAAGGCACGATAACCCGCCTGTTTTAATAATGTAAAGGGATTTTGAGGATTTTCAACCTCACAAATGGTAACATTTTTGAGCATGCACAAAAAATCAAGCAAAGGTTCAGCGTCCCTGCCCGCATATTTTAAAATATGAGGCAACCCCTCAATTTCAAATATTGAGCTGTCAAATTTACGCAACATTTGTGCAAAATGTTCCCCATTTTGCTTTTTGATAATCTCATAAACCGACTTGTGACCCATTCACGATACTCTTTTGTAAAAAAAATTGCCTCATTATAACAATCACCCGTTATTTTGTCAAACGATTTATAAAATATTTTATATCCAAAATTTAAAAAAAGTGTCACACTTGTTTTTGTTTTTTTCTATATGATGATTTTTTGTAAAACTGATATGAATAAGGAGATGATAAATGAAAAAATTATATCTTTTTTTAATGATGCTTTTTCTGTCCCTCCCTGCTTTTGCAAACGAGGTTACTGGCTTTTGGACAACCATTGATGATGAAACAAAAAAAGCCAAAAGTGTGGTTGAAATTTATGAAAAAGAAGGGAAAATCTTTGGCAAAGTGGTTGAAATTTTTGGTGATAAAGAGGCAAAAGCAGCCATTACGGGGGCGCCCAAAATCTTGGGTCTTGAAATTATCAAAAATATGGAGAAAAAAGGCTCAAAATACAAAAATGGGACCATTTTAGACCCGAAAAAAGGGAAAACCTATGCTTGTGAAATCTGGCGTGAGGGGGAAAATTTAATCGTTCGGGGGAAAATTGCCTTTTTAGGGCGAAACCAAACATGGCATAAAAACACTTCTTTTAAAGCCAAATAAAGGGATTTTGGTTAAAAACAAGGGCACTTAATAAGCCTCTTTTTAAAATAAGACCTAACCAAGTGCCTTTTTTTATCGACCTTGGAACCAATCCGCCATCCGTTCAAAAAAAGATATTTTTTTGAGCATTTGGTTTAAATTTGCATGATTATCAATCAGCTTTTTTCGTTTGGGATGATTTAAAAGAAAAACATTCTCCCTTCGATCAACGCCTAAATCACAATCTCGGGAAAGTGGAAATGATACATCCCATTTAGGGACGTAAAAACGCTTTAACATATCATTTGCATCAAGAACGCCTCGATTGATTTTTATTAAATTTGGAGCAGAAAAAATCGCCATTTCCCTCGCTCTGATAAAGACATCTGAAGCAATATGTGTTAAACAAGGGGCTATCATTCTCTCCAATGGGACTTCCCTCATCGACATAACCCCTATTTCCTTCACCATTGGAATGTTTAAATATTTCAATTTTTTATTATACATTAAAAAATAATCACCAATATTTTGAAGGCGTGGCAAGTATAAATATTTAATTTCCCTATTCCGCTCAAACGAATGGTCGCCCATATATCTTAAATTTGGGGCGAAGAACGTTTCAAGCGTTTCATTTCTATTTAAAAATCTTTTTGGCAAAGCCTCAGTTGTTGGCAAATATAGGTGCGTTAATTGGGATTCTTTGGTTCTTAAAATTTGAACACCATCGGCTAAAAGTGCTTTTTCGTTTTTAGAGATTTTTTTAACTTGCAAGGTTTTCCCTTCTAACTCTTTTTGAAGCACTTGAGCAAAAGAGTCGTCTTGACACTCGTATGAATCAAAAAAAGAGTCCAGGTCAACAGGTCCAATCACTAAATCTCTGACTTTTTTTGTTTTAAAATCCAAAAGAAAATGGTCAATTAACAAAAAATTATCCTTGTTATAGTCATGAATATAACCATACGATGCAACAAACCCATCACCAAAATAAGAGTTATCTAATTCAAAATTATATTTAATCAGCTTGTTATCCCAAAAAATAAAATGAGGAGGCATTTTTTGATGAACAGAAAATGTGACATTAAATTCCTTTTGAAGAGCAAGGGTCAACCCATCAATAATGTTATCAGGATTTGAATTAAAGGTGTTGTCAGGGCAAGAAACCGTGTGATTATAGCGATTAAGAATTTTAATAAATCCACCTCTTTTTGCAATTTGAATACTGATGACTGAGGTACCATATTCATCCTCACGTTCTGGATGGATAAAATCTGTGCGTTTTAATTTTTCAGCCCCCTCTTTAATGCAATGAATGATATAATAATCTTTATACCTATTTTTATCTCGAAAGGTGCATAGTTTTTCTCGCTCTAAAAAATAAGGGGCAATTGAGTTTTGCTTTTTATATGTATCGGCATAAAAAGCGTTATACCCTGCTTTTTTGAGCAACTCATAAGGGGTTTGATTGCTATCTGCCAGTTGATGCCTTAATCTAAGTGAAGAAAGAATCTCTTTAATCGGTTCTGCATCCCTGCCCGCATATTTAAGACGTTCGACAATATCTGGAATTTCAAAAATCCCCTCGTCAAACGCTCTAATCGTTTTGGCAAACGTTTCGCCATTTTGTTTTTTAATCTGCTCATAAACGGATTTAAGCATAATATTTTGTATTCTCCTTCAATCCATTGTCTTTTAACTTTTTATAAACACATGATTTTTTCACAACAAAAGGATTATTTGCTTGCTTTTCAATATATTTATCTTTTGGCACCTGTAGTGAGAGGATATGGACAGCAACCCCTAGTTGAAAAAGCTGGTGTAAAGAACGGGATGCATCCCGAGCTTCCACCTCTTTCAGGTGAGGCAAATTTTTAAAACAAAGCCCCATTTCAGCCGTTTTAACCGTTCCTAGATAAATTTTTTCCAACTTCTCATTGTCACAACAAACACCTTTTGAGATATTTTCACACCCTAACCAGAGCGTGTTTAATTCATTATTTTGGGTAATGCTATCTTCTCCTAAAACATGCAAAAGATGAAGTTTTAATTTTTTTAACTTTTGATTCTTACAAAAACAATCAGCCCCTGCTTTTTCTAAAAAAGGTAACGAAAGCTCCTCTAAATTTGATAAGTTGATAAAAGAATAACTCCCCACTTGTCTTAAACTGGGTAAGGTGACACGTTTTAGGTTTCTTAAATTATTTAAAAAACGGGATCCTGCAACGGACAAATTCGGCATATCCAATGTCTCAAGCTGATCACAGTCAGACAAAAAGAACCTATCCACATGCCTGACACCTTTTAAAGAGAGATTTCTTAACGCTGGCAAAGAGTGTACAATCCTATTAATACGCTCCGTACCCCTCAGTTCAAACGAATTTAAACCCCTCAGCATATAAGAGGTCAAAGATTTAACACGCCCCTTTTGAATGGTCAAAAAGTGTTTCCCATTAAGCAAAAGATGTTTTTCATCCCCTTCTTTTTGAATGGAAAAACTTTTTCCCTGAATTTCACAACTTAAACAGTTGCTAAAAACAGAACCATTCTCTGTCAATGACTGAACTGTCTTTTTTTTCAAATCCAACAAACTCGTTTCAATCAAAATTTGATAATCTTTTTGCAGTTCTTTTAAAACACCATTTTCAAAATAAAACCCATCGCCAAAATAGATATTATCTTTTTCAAAATTAATCCGATATAAACGCCCATCTTGATAAATAAAATGATCAGGAACATCCATTTGTTTCACCTTCAAATTCACACAAAACATCTTTTCAAGTGCTCGTGTTAAACCGACAATAATATTATCAGGATTGGAATGAAAGGTATTATCTGGAAAAACAACTGTATGATTATAACGATTGCATATTTTGATAAAATGAGAGCCTTTGGCAATTTGAATAGAAATCACAGAGGTGCCATATTCATCTTCTCTATCTTCAAGCCCTACAAAATCTGCTCGTTTAATTTCATCCACATTCTTTTTCACCGCATGGATGATATAAAAATTTTTATACCGATTGCTA
>CALARE010000079.1 GCA_937888725.1 uncultured Alphaproteobacteria bacterium
AGATACCACATTTACAGAGAACTCTGCTACAGAAAATGGCGGTGCCATCTATAATAATGGTACCATCACGTTTAATGGAGATACCACATTTACAGAGAACTCTGCTACAGAAAATGGCGGTGCCATCTATAATAATGGTACCATCACGTTTAATGGAGATACCACATTTACAGAGAACTCTGCTACAGAAAATGGCGGTGCCATCTATAATGTGGGGACTATGCAGTTTAATGGATATACCACCTTCACGGATAACTCGGCATCTTCTGGCGGGGCGATTTTGAATACTGGCTCCATCACGTTTGGTGAGGGTTCAACAGCGACTTTCACAAACAACACATCATCATCATCTAACTATGGTGGTGGTGCGATTTATAATGATGGTCGTATCACATTTGGTGGAGATGCTACCTTCACGGGTAACTCGACATCTGCCTCTGGCGGGGCGATTTATAATTATGGCTCAAGTTCAAAAATAACATTCAATGGTGATGCCACCTTCACGGGTAACTCAGCATCCTCTGGTGGGGCGATTCATAATGATGGAACTATCACATTTAATGATAACTTCCTCTTTAGCGGTAATACAGCTAACAAAGGGGCTGATATTTATAATACTGGCACCATTAACTTTGCTCCAGCTGAAAATAAAGTTGGCACATTAGATGGTGGAATTTATCAAGCTGATGATAATAATGTAAAAATCAACAAAACTGGTGCGGGAACACTCGTTTTGGGTGACGAAATGGTGAATGGGTATGATACAAACTATAACTCACAATTCACCCAAAGTGCAGGGCTCACCATAGCGGGTAGTGATACTTTTAATATTGCAAAGGATAATATCTTTACGGGTGGCACACTTGAAACACACGGGCAAAACATTGGCTTTAACGCCTCATTTACAGGGACAGATGCGAACAATAAAGCTATTTGGAAACATTATTCAACAGGTGGAACAACAACCCTTAATAATATATCATTAAATACCTATTCTGAAGCTGTATTTGACACCTATACTGATGATATAAAACAAGCCTATATCAACACATATGTTCCACAAAATGATGAAAACAAACTATTTACCATTAATAGTGTTACCAATGGTACAAAATCAACCTATATTCTAGGTAATGACATTTCTAAAAATGGTGGTAAAGCAACCTTTAACAACAGCATTATCAAATTTGGGACAAGCTCTTATACGGGTGCTTATGAAATTGGCTCTACAAATACCATTGACATGCAAAATAACACCGCTGAAAATGTAACTTTTGACAACTTAATGGGAAATGGTGCCTCCCTCAATATTGATGTTATTTTTAAACAGGTAAGCGACACCATTGTAATGAGTGCTGATAAATTTATTACAAATGGTTCTGCTTATCAATTTAAAGATGTTTCAATAAATATGGTAGGTCAAAGTTTACTTGATGGTATCTTATCCAATCTAACAACCGATCAAATGGGAACATTTAATCCTGCCATTACTTATCAAGCAACAGTTTTGGGTGGAAACGCTACTTTTGAAGAAAGCAAAACTTCCGCATTAACAACTGCTTCACCTTATGTTTATGAAATTAAAACAAGCGGACAAGAATTAACCGTTAGTGCCAATAAACTTAAAGATACACCGCTTGTCTATTTGACAAAATATGCAGGTGACACAACCTTACAAATGGTTAATAATGGGTCGGGAACTACCTATACAATGGGTGAAAATGAAACATTGGATACAATGGCGAGTGGGGATAAAAAGGTTTTAGGGGTTTCAACTATTGCAAGTGACAGTCTTATCAAATCAAATGGAAAAGATATGTTCACCCTAAACAATCAAGATACAACTCTAACAGTTGAAGACATCACCATTGATGGGGCTAGCAATGTTGTTAATAACCAAAAAGGCACAGTTGAATTTGACAATGTTGTTATTCAAAATACGGTAGGTGATACATCAATCAAAAATGCTGATAAAATGACTCTTGCAAATGTACAGGTAGATAAAACCATTCAAAATACAGGGACATTAACAGCAAATAAATTAAATGTTACAACCCTTTCTAATACAGGTCAAAATGCCACTGTAACACTTTCTAATACAAATACAATTGGCACACTTGAAAACAATAGTTTAACAACAATGAATGATGGTATGTTATCAGTATCAGAACTGTCGGGTTCTGGAACTCTAACCATGAATAATTCAATACTTGATGCTACATCTATTACAACAGATAATACAATTATTTCAAATAATATGGATTTATCGGACCGATTAACAAACCTAAATGTAAAAGCATTGGAAATTAAGGCTAATTCAACACTCGATTTAAAAAATGCCACAGCAACCGTCACAACTATCAATAATGCGGGCGATCTTATCGCAAACAAAGACCTAACCGTTGAAACACTAACAAACAATGCCTCAACAACCATTAATAATAGTGTATTCAAAGTATCTAATTTATCAGGTGCTGGCCAGCTTAATATGAATAATGCAACCCTTGACGTAGCAAATGATTTTTCATCATCAAACAGATTATTCGCTCACAATTTAACTCTTGGAAATAGAGCAAAAGAACTCTCTTTTGCCGAAGTTGCTGTTCAAGAAAATAGCTTTTTAGATATCGGCAAAGCAACTCTTTACTCAGATATTGTTCATTTTAATGATAATTCAAAATTAATCACTCATATTAATACGCTGTCAGATACAGAATTTGGAAAAATATCAGCGAACACAATTAACGTTTCTGATGTTGGGACAGAGTTATCCATTATTGTTGCCCCAGGGGAACACTTTACATCAGGGTATAAGAATTATACTCTATTAGACGCAGAAACACTTAATGCTGACGCTGAAAATGGTTTTGCCAAAATTTCAGAAAACACTATGTATGACATCTATTACCTTGGGGATGGGGCCTATCAACTCTGTGCTAAGGGGAGTAGTTGCCCATTAAGTCCATCTGAACCAACTATACCAAGTGATACACCCGACAGCGATACCTCTGATAGTGATGATTTAGATGATGACAATACAGGAGGAAATCCACCTCCAACACCACCACAACCAGAAAAGCCTAACACCCAACGACCTGATTGTACAGGATATGAGTGCGTTCTTGATGCTTGGATTTTAGGTCCTGCAATTGATGAAGATGGCAAAGCAAAAGACATTCAAGATACCCTCAATGATATGGTACAAATATTAGGAAAAGATTCAGAAAGAGTTAAAGATGCTGTTAAAGGATTAGCTCCTGATACATCTGCTCTTATTCAATCTCATTCACTTGAAATTATTAATCGATTGTCCTCTATTGTTTCCAAACAATTAAGGTCTGCTTCAGAAAGAACGGGCTACATCCATAATGGATATCGTTTTTATAAATATCCAAATAAAGAATCTCGGGCATGGGTGCAAACAATTTATGGACAATCAAAAACAACTGGGGATAAAGCATTTGATGTGGATACACAAGGTATAGCACTTGGTTTTGATGCCCCTATATCAGATCATGCTAAATTGGGTCTTGCCTATTCCTATACCACAGCAGATGGAACCGCTGTTCAACGTGATGTTGATATCACATCACATGCCTTTATACTCTATGGTGAATATCATCCAAACCGAACATATGTAAACTGGCAAGCACTCTATGCCCGTTCTGCATATGATGAAGACAAAAAAGTATTCCATCATCAAATTGGAGCCTCATATGATGTTGATGTCTTAAGTGCTCAAGTTATAATGGGTAGAAAAATGGGACCATATGTTTCTAGCAATTGGGCAACAGGTGTTATTTCACCTGAAATCGGTCTTAGATACACCTATTTAAAACGGCATGGTTATCAAGATGAAGCATCTCAAGATGTGGCATCTTCTGATACACATATTTTAACTGGTATTCTTGGAGCAAACTACTCTATCGCTTACCGTTTATCACCAAATATTTCATGGTATCCAGAATTTAAGATTGCTGCAACGTATGACCTTATCGAACCTGAATTTGAAAATAATGTAACAGTTGCAAATGGTGAAACCTATCAACTAAATGCTGAAGCTCTTGACCGCTTTGGTATTGAAATTGGTGCAAGACTTGGTTTAGATATTAATAGAAAAACTGAGTTCGCATTAGAATACGAAGGATTATTCAAAGGTGATTACGAAAACCACAATACGAAAGCTTCTTTGAAATATAAATTCTAATTTATCCTTTTCTTATAGGACAAAGAATCATTCGTTGTAAGGATATCATTAAAAAATATTCTTATTATTCAAGGTTAAGCAAACACACCCTTATATTGCCAACAAGAAAGAATGGCAATAGAGGCTGTTTCAGCCCGTAAAATAGTTGTTCCCAAATGAATGCTTGAAACACAAGGTTGCCCCAAAATATATGACACCTCTTTTTCCGTAAATCCGCCCTCTGGACCAATAAGAAAAGCAGGTCTTTTTACTGTTATTTTTTTTAAACTCGTCTTTCCTCTTTCCGATAAAAAAAACAGAGCAATATCTTGAGGTAATTTTTGAAATAAATCATACAAATAAACAGGTTCATGAATAACAGGACAATCTAATCGTTCAGACTGTTCTGATGCTTCAGCAACAATTAATTTTGCCCGTTCTAAATTAAAATGACGTACAACTGTACGCTCCGTTATAACAGGAAAAATTTCACTCACACCCAGTTCTGTTGCTTTTTGCAAAACAATATCCATATTTTCTTTTTTTATTATCGCAGGACACAAAATGCAAGAAGGTGTTTTTTCTTGCTTTCTTGTTTGCTCTAAAATGTAACAAGCATATTTCTTTTTTGAAATTTGATTTATTTTTCCCCTAAATTCACCATCTTTCCCATTAAAAAGCAAAATTTCATCCCCCGCATTACACCGCATAACATGTATCAAATAATGCGTTTTTTGCTCATCTAAAGGAAACACCATTCCTTCCTCTAAGTTTTCATTAATAAATAGGCGAATCATTATTTTTTCTTCCTCTGTGGAGCCAAAGCATCAACCCAAACTAAAGTCACATCATCTTGTGGTGGTGGAGGCAACATTTTGAAAAATAATTGCATCAATTGTGAAACTGCCTCTCGATTATTTTTATATTTAAATACTGTTTGCAAAAGACTCAACAACCCTTCCGTACCAAGACGCAAACCATCAGATGCTTTTTCCTCAATCAAGGCATCACTATATAAAATCAATTTATCCCCTGGGCAAAAATCAATTTTATAGTCATCGTATTTTGCGTGTGGTGAAATCCCTAATGGCAAACCTTGTGTTGATAAAAGCAAAATCCCATTGCGTGTTTTTAAAAATGGGGGTGGCGATCCTGCTCCCGCATAAGAAAGCGTTTGAGCATTTGTATCAAATATACAGAAAAAGAAAGTTGCAAATTGCCCACGAGGTAACAATTGACAGAGTTGTAAATTAATCAATCGCAAAAAGTCTGATGGATTTTTAACCTTATCTTTCAATTGAAAAATAAGTGTGTGTAATCTAAATGTGTTTAAAGAAGCAGATAAACCATGACCAGAAAAATCACACAAGAAAAGACCAAATTTTTTGTCTGATAACTCAATAATTTGCCAAAAATCACCACCCAATCTATCAGATGGCGAGAAAAATGAAGCAATATCAACATTACATTTCTCTTTAATTTGCTCCAATTGACTACTTTGTGGCAAAAGACTACGTTGCATTTTTTGGGATAACCGCAATTCTTCATTTATTTGATTAAGTTGTGTTGAAAGATACTCAACCAATTTTTTATTTTCTAAATGCACACGAACTCTTGTAAAAAACTCTAATGGATTAATTGGTTTTGTAATAAAATCAGAAGCACCTGCTTTAAAAGTTCTATCTCGTGCTTCCCGTGTGTCTGTAGAGGTTTGAATTAAAATAGGTATTTTATGTTCTTTATCAATTTGTTTCAGCTGTAACAAAACCTCATAACCATCCATTTTAGGCAACACAATGTCTAAAATGATTAAATCAGGTTTAAACTCAACAACTTTTTTAAGCCCTTCTTCACCCGTTGATGCCACTTCAATCCGACCAACACCAATCTGAGCTAACAAGCCCGCCAATAATGCTTGATTGCTCTTATTATCCTCAATAATCAATACCTTACTTGTCGAAATATCTGTTTGAACCACAATTTCTGGTGTTGAGGCCAAATTTTGAATTACGCTTTCCTTTTTACTTTCACGCAAAAAAGACAGTGTAATTTCTTTGCCATAATTATCAATTGTACACGAATCAACAGCATGAGCAATAATTTGCAACCCACGACCGCTTTTTGATGAAGTGTCTCCCGTATCTCTTTTTAAAATTTGAGCTAAAGAATACCCCATGCCCTCATCTTTAATCGTAATCTCTAATTTTAATTTATTCCAAACTGAACAAATTGAGATAGCTTTCTTGGCATATTTTGGAGTATTTAATCTACGACCAATCAAATCAAGGTAAGAAACAAATCCGACCACATCTTGACGCATAGAACTTGATAACTCTAAATTCCCATGGAACAAACCATTTACTAACGATTCATGCACAGCTAAGTGAATTGCTTTTCGTCTAGCATCAGAAAATTTACGTCTTAACTGTAATGCTCCCGTAAAAATATAAGCAACATCATATTTATAAACCAATGGACCAGTCAATAAAAAACTAAGTGCATTGGAATATTTATGATTTTTTTGATATTCAATAAAATCTATGATGCTTTTTTTTGTCGCATTTGAATCAATTACGCCTTCTATTGGCAATTTCAAAATTTCTTTAAACCGTTCTTCTGTTACATCACCAATAATAACACAAACAGAAGGCATTTGCCGTTTAGAACCAGCCGCCAAAAAAGGCTTTGCCTTGCTAGGCCATAATGGTAAATGGTATAATTTAGAGAATTTTTGCATTTTCTCTAAACTAACACCCTCACCAGTTAAATAAATTTCTCTTTCACTCATATCTTTGAGTATAATAAAACCATACAAAAAAACAAGCTTTTTTATATTTAAATCAAAAAAAGTTAAAAAAACTTTGCGATTTATACTATTTTTTGTTATACTCACAAAATATTAATATGTTCGCTTTTTTTTTGCGAACACTCTACTGAAAGGACATATTATGAAAAAAGTTAATCCAGTTATGATTTCAGGCAAAGAAGTTATCCCTTTAATTGAAGGGGGAAAAGGCATTGCTGTATCAGATGGGCAATCTTCAGGGGCTTGGGCAAAAGCTGGAGCTGTCGGGACAATTTCTGGCGTTTTTGCTGATGAATACGATGAAAATGGAAAAGTTATTCCAAAAGTTTATACTCAAAAAACAAGACCAGAAAGACATAAAGAATTAATTGAAATGTCCATTCGTGGTGGAATTTCACAAGCTAAAATCGCACATGAAATTGCTGGTGGAAATGGTCGCATCCATATGAATGTTTTATGGGAAATGGGAGGCAGTATTCCAATTTTGGAAGGTGTGATGAATGCTTGCGAACAAGTAATGACAAATTTGAGAGAGAAAGCTCCTGAAAAGTATCAAGAAAAAATTGTTGCTATGGGAGAGAAAGTACAAGAAACACTTGGTTCACTACGTTTTCAATATCAAAAACGTATGGGTGAAGCACTCCCTGTTGTTGACGGTATGTTAGACAAAGTCCATAAACTTGTTCATGGTATTACTTGTGGTGCTGGGATGCCTTATAAATTGGCAGAAATTGCATCAAAATACGGCTTATATTACTATCCAATTGTATCTTCTGCTAGAGCATTTAGAGCCTTATGGTTAAGAAGTTATAAAAACTGTATGGAATACCTTGGCGGTGTTGTCTATGAAGATCCATGGCGTGCTGGTGGACACAATGGCCTATCAAATTCTGAAAACCCAGAACAGCCCGAAAGACCATATGAACGCTTGGTTGCTTTGCGTAAACAACTCAATGAATATAATTTACAACATGTTCCTTTGATTATGGCTGGTGGCGTATGGAATTTAGCAGAATTTGAAGATTTGATTGATAATCCTGAAATTGGCCCCATTGCCTTTCAATTAGGAACCCGTCCTTTATTGACAAAAGAAAGTCCTGTTGCTAAAGCATGGCAAGGATGTTTAAGAGCACTTAAAAAAGGCGATATTATTTTACAACGCTTTTCTCCAACAGGATTCTACTCCTCTGCTGTCAACAATAAATTTTTAAGAACCCTTATGGATCGTAAAGACACAGAAATGCCATATACTGAAAAACCAGAGGGTATTTTTGTAAAACCTTTTGCTGTTTCACAAGCTCTTACAATTTATTTAACAGAACATGATTTTAAACGAGCAAATGAATTTTTAACTGGGTCACGCCCTGTTGTTGCACGCACACCTGATAACTCTATCATCTTTTTAACAAATGAAGAAAATGAACAAATCAAACAAGATAGAGCTAATTGTGTTGGTTGTTTATCTGCCTGTGCTTTCTCGGGTTGGTCACAAGCCGATGGCCATTTGGACAGGCTCCCAGATTCACGTTCATTCTGCATCAACAAAACATTAACAGCTATCGCTCATGGTGAAAGCATTGATAACAATTTAATGTTCTGTGGACACAGCGGATATCGTTTTGGTGAGGATCCAATGTACAAAAATGGGAATATCCCAAGCGTCCAAGAATTGATTGATGCTTTATTGCAAGGGAAATAAAAAAAATATCTTTAATTGTTTTTTTTTAAAGACGTTGAAAATTTTCAACGTCTTTTTCATTCTTTTGTAACAAACTCTTTTTTTGTTCTATCATAATAATATCTTTCCACAGGGATAATAACAAAATTTGGATCAAGAATTGGCTTTATCCAATTTTCATCCCAACTTGCATGTTTGTCTGGAGAAATAACAATCTTGTTTTTACTTTTACTTAAAAAAGAACCCCACCATGAAAAGGTTGAATTCGCAATAATGTGATGCTTTGCATACGTCATGAGTTGCAAATCTTCATAATCACGTCGATTCCAATCTACAAAAGTATGTGGTACATCAATTTTTAAATTTTCTTTTACCCATTTTATGTCATTTGAAAAAATATAAAAATGAGGGTTATCCAAATTTTTTTTCATATATTCAATTGCTTGTTCATAATACTGATTTGTCAATAAAATATACCCTTGGAAAATATAATCACCACGTCTTACATGCATAGAAACAGAATTTTCATTTTGCATTTTTTGAGAAATAGCCACACTTTTATCATTCATCTTATTGGTAAATACTGTATGTTCTCTGATATAATCTTCATATCCTTTAAAATTTTCCCAAGATTGCAAATATCCATTTAAATAAATAAAACTTTTATTCGGGTTGACCCGATGTGCAGAACTCCCATTAGATGCAAAATAATCAACATATTTTTTTACATACCCTGGTTTTTCTTCATACTTAAACTGCACTTTATTTGTTGTTTTAAATGGTAAATCTAAAAAATCTTCTACACCTAATTTCGAATAAAAAAGAGGTGTTTTTTTATTTTTTAAGGCATAAACAACTCCTGTCCAATATGAAAATAATTGATTTCCAATTCCACCTGATGGGGTTTTAATTTCGACAAAACTATTTAGGTACGTTTCATTTAACTCTGCCATATTTTTTAATTTGCTTAAATCATATGTTTTTGGTAAAAATTTGTATTTAAATTTTTCATACGAGTAAAAAACATCTACGCCATATGAATCCCAACCCAATACAAGTGCCTTTTCCCCATCTTCAATAATTGATGCACAATCATTTTCTTGTTTACAAAATTTCTTTCCATCATTTGTTTTAAAAACAAAACCTTCCCAATGAGGATGAGAAATGTATCTTATATTTTCATCTCTTTTTTCACAATAAAAATTAAATAATCTTTTTAAGCGGTTGTTTGATGAATAAGAAATTTCTTTGTTTTTTTCCAATATAGAATCCTTAAAAAAACATAAATGCAAATTCTCTTTTTTCTTAATTTCATCTTCCAAAAAAAATAGTGATAAAAACTTGTTTCTTTTTGTTACATTATTAAAGACAGAATCGGTATCATTGAAAAAATAATGTTCTGGTTTTTGAATAAAAAACGGAACGCCATCCTTTGCCAAAAGGAACGGATATAATCCAATACCTCCCCAGATAATTAATAAAAAAACAACTTTCATTTTTTAATCCCTATTTGTTTGAAAATTATATATACAAAAAGATTTAATGTCAAATTGTATTCTTTTTACAACAACAAATGTTTCACTTTTTATTTGCAATTTAAATATCTTTTATATAAAATACAGATAAATGGCGGGAAAGGAGGCATCATGCGGTTACACATTTTTAAATGCATCACTTTTGTAGGGATTTTAGGCACATCTGTTGTTTCTAATGCAAATATCCCATCACCTATTGTTTGTTTAAATAAACAATGTCTACCTGCCAACCAAGCTGTTACAAAAGAACATTTACTTGAGCATATGAATCATTTATTAAAAGTATCAACAAATTCCCCTATCTCTATTTGCGAAGCAGATCCTGTTTCTAAAAATTGTTTAAAAAAAGGGATAACAATTCCTTTACAAATATCTACATCAAATATTAATCTTGATATTTTATCTGCAAAATTAACTGATGTAAAAGATATCCCTGGAACTGCTGGAATAGATATGATTGTTGATTATCAAACAAAGGCTGGGAATATTTTTCCAACTTGCCAAACAGCTTTTTCTAGATTAGGGATTTTTGATAACAATGCTATACAAATTATTGCACCCGATTTTTCTTGTTATTTAACACAAACAATGCCTGTATCATTTAGCTTATCTCAATATGTTGATTATATCAACTTTGATGATGGCTTGCTTGGCATCTATTACACAATAGGTAGTCATGTTGGAAATAAGAACGGTTATGCCATTTTAAAATTTCAAAATTTGGAACCATTTAAATCACACCCACAATTTCCTATGCCATCTGTTGTTGAAAAATTTTCTACAGAAAAAACACAACCTGCACATACGCATATGACTCCTGTCTGGATGAAACCAACACCATTTTTAACATTAGAAAAACCCTCTTTTGTTGATCAAGATTGTATGCATACCCCCCAAGGATGTGAAAATTTAATATTGAATATGAATAATAATTCAACATCAACTCTACCAACACCCGCAGAGGGTGTTCCTTCAACAACTGGGCTAATTGAACAAGACAAGATCGTTTTACCTCCACTTAAAGGTGTGAGAAAAACTGTTACAACCCGAAAACAAGTTTTTGAAGATGGCAAGCCCGTATCTGTAGAGGAAGAAGTTGTCCAATATGAACAAGAAGACCCTTCACAGCCATTTGTTAAAATTGAAGATACAGCTACGCAACAAGTGCAAAACATAAACGAACTCCCTACTCCCGAAATGCCATCTATTGTGCATGGTATTCAACAAAACCAATCTGGTTTACAAAATATAGACGTTGTTGTGCCTCATGAAGTTATTTTAAATCCTAATGAAATTCAACAACCTGTTCAACAAGAAGTAAAACCCTTACAAAATGAAAGCCTAGTCATTATTCAAGATAAATCTATACCAAAAGAAGATAATACTTCTTTAATTGATTCACTTGAAAAATATTTTTATTTTTAAAATAGGAAAAAAATGATAAAAACAACCGTATTACCAAATAAAATTAGAATTATTACCGATTCACATGATCAAGCTGAAAGTATATCTCTTGGCGTTTGGGTGAGTGTTGGTGCTCGTTATGAAACAAAAGATATCAATGGGATATCCCATATGCTTGAACATATGGCATTTAAAGGAACAACAACTCGTTCATCTTATCAGATATCTAAAGAAATTGAAGATGTTGGGGGATTTATTAATGCCTATACGGGCAAAAATATGACTGCCTATTACGTCCGTGTATTAAAAGAACATCAAGAAAAGGGATTAGACATTATTGCAGATATTTTGCAAAATTCTGTGATGGATAAAGAGGAATTATCTAAAGAAAAAGGGGTTATTATACAAGAAATTAATATGCAAAATGATACTCCTGATGATTTGGTTTTTGATTATTTTAATGAAGTCGCCTATCCCAATCAACCACTTGGCCGTGCAATTTTAGGAACAGTTGACACTGTAAAAAAAATATCAAGTGAACAACTACTAGACTATATGCACACACAATACACAACTGATAGAATTATTATCAGTGCTTCTGGTGCAATAAATCATGAAGAATTTGTAAATTCTTGTATACAGAAATTTACCTCTTTTCAAAATCATAAAATGCCAAAAGCAAAAAAAGCTCTTTACAAAGGTGGTGAAAAACGTGTTGTAAAATCACATGAACAAGTCAATCTTGTCCTTGGATTTGAAAGTGCTTCCTATAATGATAAAGATTATTATGCTACCAAAATCTTGGCTAGTATTTTGGGTGGTGGCATGTCTTCTCGTCTTTTTCAGGAAATCCGCGAGAAAAGAGGCCTTGTTTATTCTATATATGCCTTTAATGCTGCAGAAACAGATACAGGTATCTTTGGCGTTTATGCTGGAACAGGTGAAAAAGAAGTTAAAGAACTTATGCCTGTGCTATGCGATGAACTTATTAAATTACCACACACGATTACTGATGAAGAAATTGCACGTTCAAAAGCACGCATGCGTGCCAATATTTTAATGCGTTTGGAAAATATATCTTCTCACGCAGAAATGAATGCTATTGACACCATTCTCTTTGGGCGGATTATTCCAAAAGAGGAAGTTATCCAACAAATTGATGATGTTAAAAAATCAGATTTAGAACGAATCGCTCAAGAAGTTATTTCAAAAACACCAACTTTTGCGGCATTGGGTCCTATCAAAGAGGTTTTGCCTTTTGATAAAATTATCGACCGTTTAAAATAGGCATACCTTCTTCTAACTTGAAAAAAAACTTCTTTTCTGATAAATAAAAAAAGAAAAACATAGGAGAAAAAATGCCCGATTTTCATTTGGAAAAAGAGTTGTGTTCTAATGGTTATGTTTTTGGTTTAGATGAAGCTGGACGGGGGCCGTGGTGTGGTCCTGTTGTTGCAGCCTGTGTTTGTTGGCCAAATTTTGAAATTCCAAAAGATTTAGCAAATCAAATTGATGATTCAAAAAAATTATCTTCATCAAAAAGAGAAACTCTTTTTAGTCTTATTATGCAATCAAATGCTATTATTGGTATAGGACTTTCCTCACCAACAGAAATTGATGAAAAAAATATTCTACAAGCAACCTTCCTCGCAATGCAACGAGCAATAGAACAAGCAACTAAAAATTATAACATTCAACCTAATGCCCTTTTAATTGATGGCAATCGTTTGCCCAAAAACTTAAATATCCCAGCAAAAGCGATTATAAAAGGAGATCATTTATCTTTATCTATTGCATCGGCATCAATTATAGCAAAAGTAACTCGTGATAAGTTAATGAAAGAACTTGCAAAATCATACCCTCAATACGGCTGGGACAAAAATGCGGGATATGGCACAAAAGAACACATATTAGCTATTGAAAAATATGGCATTACATCACTACACCGTAGGTCATATGCCCCTATTAAACGTTATTTAGAAAATAAGCCGATTTTAGAGAAAAAGGGGTAGGAAACTATTTTTCCATTCCTTTCATAACAACAGGGGGTAAAACTGTTTTTGCTTTTGCACTTTTAACAGTATCAACAAGCAATTCTTTTACAAGCTTCATATCTTCTTTTTTACTAATAGAAGGTAAATCTTTTGTACCTGTTGATTTTGAGATACGTTCCAAAGCAGCTCGTTCTTCATCAGTCAATTCTCTTGATTCACCCCAAACTTTATTTTGACGGGATTTTAAATCAACTTCCCTATCATTTCTACCTTTTTCAGCCATTTGGTGTGTAAAGACAGGACGAGCTTCTTCTAGCATTTCTTTATTGAGTGCTTCCTCAGGTTTAATGTTAAACATTTTATATAGATCTTCAACACCTTTAACAACGCCCTTTGCCGCCATACCAACATCATTATCAAATTTTACTGAACGAGAAACTTCTTTTAATCCCGCAACAGCAGAACCCACTTTCCCTGCTCGTAACAATGACACTTGTGCCTTTACAACATCAGAAGATGACCGCATTAAAGTTTTTAAATTCTTTCGAATACTCGTTCTAATTTTATCATATTTACCCACCATATTCTCAGCATTTTTATATGTTTTTTCAAACTCTTTATCTTTCATAAACTCTTCCAAAAATGGTTTATTTTCGGGTTTCTTTAAAAGATCTATAGCTTCTTTTTGCTGGCGAGGATCCTTTTGCTTTAATTTTTCAGTAACAAACTTCTTTTTTTCAACTGGTGTCATTAATTTCCAAGGTTGTTGAACCTTGTCCCCAGGACGAGGCTTTCCAGGCCGTTGTTGACCTGGTTGATTTGATGAGGATTCTCGTTCTTCCTTCTTTTTTTTGTCTGCAATATCAACAAGTTCATCTTTTTCTTTTTTAGTCATCGCCCCGCGACGAGCATTCCCCCGATATCCAACACCAATTGCCATTTCAGATGAAGTTGACCCTGCAACTAATTCTGCTGGAACAACGGCTTTTACTTTTCTTTCACTTGGGTCTAAAAATGAAATTTCAAGCATTTCAAGTTGTTCTTCTATTTCTTTAAGCTCTAATGTTTTCTTTTGCACAAAAGCGTTAACAAAATTCAAGCCTTTTTTCAACCAACGGCGGTATCTTTTTAAATTTCTTAATTTATTATTTGAACCATCATCTTCATCATCTTCGTCATCTTCACCCAACAACGAATCTGTTAAACCATCTAATTCTTTTTCAATTTCACTTAAAAGGATTTTTGATTGTTCAGAATCAAATTTTAACTCTCGTGCATCATGCTCAATAATTGGTAAAACTTCAATTTCTTCATCAACTTTTTCAAGCATTGACGTTTTGTTTTGAATAAAGCGTTCTGCAATACTCAAACCTTTTTTCATCCATTCAATACGGTGTTTTAATTTTTGTATTTTTGTACCAATATCAATATCATCTACCATTAAAACCCCTCCAATTCTCTTTTTATTATACTTTGTTTTTTTTAAAATATCAATTTAAAAAACTAGCGTATAATCAATTTAGGAAATTGAGCTCTAAGTGTTGACATTAATTGCTCATCTTGAAAAAATTTTTCAATTTCTTGCATAGAAGGAGGATTTATATCTCCAGGGAATGTGCGATACTTTTGTAATGCATACGTTTTAATTTGAAATGGTTTTAAATCATTTGCCAATTTATGTACATCACTTATATCTAAATGTTTTGGATCTAATGTTGTGCGAACTTCAAAATCCAGCGTTGAACTAGCCAATATATCCAATGTTTCAAAAACACTCTTAGATATATTTTCTCGACCAGATAAAATATGATATTTCTCTTTTGGTGCTTTTATATCTAAACCAACCCAATCTATTAATGGTAAAAGCTGTTTCATTTTTTCAGGATAAACCCCTGCGGTATGAATTGCAACTTTAAAACCAAGCTCTTTAATGGCTGTTATAGCCATTAAAATATCTGGTTGCATTAGAGGTTCACCCCCACTTAAAACAACCCCATCTAAACGCTTTCTACGCTCTTTTAAAAAGGATAATACCTCTGACCACTCAATCAATCCTTTTTTATCAAAAATCTGTAAATCAGGATTATGGCAAAAAGGACACTTAAGAGGACATCCTTGAAAAAAAACAACAGCAGCCAATTTTTCAGGAAAATCGATGGTTGTAAAGGGTATTAATCCTGCAATTTTCATTTTTTATCCTTTTTTGAAAAAACAACCGCTTTGAGCGGCTGTTTTTTTATGATTAACTCGCTTGTTTAAGTTCACACGAACAATAATCAGCTTCAACAAACCAAACACGTTCTTTAAATTCTGACTGCTTACCTGTATTAAAGTGACTTAATGGTCTAAAATAACCCATAACTCGTGTCCAGCACTCAACAGATTGACGTTCATTTTGGAATTTATTTAAAATTTCTAAATCTGTCATTTTAGCCTCCTTACAATTGACCGCTTTCTTCAAGCTCTTTACGTTTTCTATCAATGAGTTCTTTGTCACAAAGTGGACAATATTTATGCTCCCCACTAATATATCCATGTTTTGGACAAATTGAATACACAGGGGTTACCGATACATATGGCAAACGATAATTTTCTAACACTCTACGCACCAAGGCTTTACATGCTGAAGAAGATGAAATTCTTTCACTCATATATAAGTGCAACACTGTACCGCCAGTATATTGTGTTTGTAAGTCATCTTGGTAATCGAGTGCTGTAAATGGGTCATCCGTAAACCCAACAGGAAGTTGTGAGCTATTTGTATAATATGGAGCATCCTTTGTTCCAGCCTGGATAATTTCAGGGAAACGTTTTTGATCTTCTCTTGCAAAACGATATGTTGTTCCTTCTGCAGGAGTTGCCTCTAAATTATACATATTACCTGTTTCGGCCTGATAATCAAGCATTTTTTCACGAATATGGGTTAAGAATTTTTGTGCAAAATCACGTCCCCATGATGTTGTGATATTTTCCTTATCGCCTGTGAAGTTGCGAATCATTTCATTAATACCATTCACACCAATGGTTGAGAAGTGGCTTCTAAACGTACCAAGGTAGCGTTTTGTATATGGATATAATCCCCTATCCATATGCATTGCAATTACTTTACGCTTAATCTCCAATGATGTTTTTGCAAGTTCTAACAATTCATCCAAACGATTAAAGAGATTTTCTTCATTCCCTTTATGTAAGTATCCTAAACGTGCACAGTTGATTGTAACAACACCAATAGATCCTGTTTGTTCTGCCGAACCGAACAACCCGCCACCACGTTTTTTAAGTTCTGTTAAATCCAAACGCAAACGACAGCACATTGAACGGACATCACTCGGTTTCATGTCAGAATTGACATAGTTTGAGAAATATGGCAACCCGTATTTTGCTGTCATTTCAAACAAATATTCTGTATTAGGAGAATCCCAAGGGAATTCATTTGTAATATTATATGTTGGGATTGGGAATGTGAATGGACGACCTTTTGCATCACCAGCAGCCATAACTTCTAAGAATGCACGGTTAATCATATCCATTTCTTCTTGCAATTCACCATAGGTAAATTCTTGAACCTCACCACCAATAATTGGATGACGTTCTTTCAAATCATTCGGACATGTCCAGTCAAATGTTAAATTTGTAAATGGTGTTTGTGTACCCCAACGAGATGGCACATTTAAATTAAAGATAAACGATTGCATCGCTTGTTTAACTTCATCATACGTTAATTTTTCGATGCGCACAAATGGTGCTAAATATGTATCCGCAGATGAAAATGCTTGAGCCCCAGCCCATTCATTTTGTAATGTCCCCAAAAAGTTAATCATCTGCGAGAAAGCAGAAACGAGATGACGAGGTGGCTTAGACTCTGTTTTATTTGGAACGCCATTAAAGCCTTCTTCAATCAAAACTCTTAGAGACCAGCCTGCACAATAACCTGCCAACATATCTAGATCATGGATATGATAATCACCATTTCTGTGCGCTTCTCCAATCTCTGGCGTGTACACATGATTGAGCCAGTAGTTAGCAACAACCTTACCAGAGACATTTAAAATTAATCCGCCTAATGAATAACCTTGGTTTGCATTAGCATTCACACGCCAATCCGATCTATCCAAATATTCATTAATGGAAGAAATAGCATCAACAACAGCACGTTTATCTTTACGGATTTTATCTCTTTGTTCACGATAGATGATATAAGAACGTGCCGTTTTATAATAGTTGGAGGAAATAAGAACTTGTTCAACAACATCTTGGATTTGTTCAATTGCAGGAATAACACCAAAAGCAAATTTATGTTTTAAAACTTTGATAACTTGCCTCGTTAAAAGCCAAGCTTCATCCATTCCAAACTCATTGGTTGCCTCACCCGCTTTACCAATTGCAAGTGCAATTTTAGCAGCATCAAAAGCGTGTCTTTCACCATCTCTTTTAACAACTTCTTTTAACGGTCCAAGATCTAAACCTTCGCGATCTTCTTTTTGAACAACCTCCAACATATTGTGTCTCTCTCTCCTTTTTAATACTATATATAGTAGCACCATGCTACTTTTTATATTTATTAATTCTTCTGAATTAATAAAAGTCAATAGTTTTTTTATGAATCCAAAAACTAAATTTTTAAGTCATTAAAATTGTGTATTAATTTGTCATAAAATCGTAATTTTTGACTCATAAATCATAGACAAACGCGACAAAAGAAGATAACTTTATCAGATTTCTCAATTTAAGAATCTATGCTCTTATATTTGACATTAATAAAGGCATAAAAAAACCGCCAAACGGCGGATTAAAAAGATGGTGGATGTGGCAAGACTCGAACTTGCGACCCTTACGATGTCAACGTAATACTCTAACCACCTGAGCTACACATCCATCTAAGATAACGTTACTTATACATGTTTTATTTTGAAAATGCAAGCTTTTTTTTAAAAATTTAATTATTTTTTTTGTTTTTCATTATTTTTATTCATCTTTTTATTCATAAACGGTTAAAACAACACCAATTATAATAAACAAAAAACAAACTATTTTTTTTAACATTTCAGCTTTATTTAAATCTTCTTTAAACCGACTACCAAAAAATTTATACAGCAACAAACTATAAACCAACACAAAAATCGGCGATGTTGAGGAAATAGCTGACCGAACCATTACTGGTAACAATGAAAGTGAAAAAACAGCTGTTAAGACAGCACTTCTATCTATAACCTCCATTATCATCAACAACGGTAAATTTTTTTTAAACACGGGAAAATCTTGTTTAATAAGCCTAATAAATTTAGGAGAACAAAAACCAAGCATTAAAAATACATCAGATAAAAGAATTGAATAAAAACAGAAACTAAGCCAATTCATATCCAGCATAGCTTTTTTAGAAAAAATGACACTCAATGTTGTCATAAGTGAAGCCAACAACATTAAATAAAATGCTAAATTTATTTTTAATTGAACACCTTTTTTTAAATTTAAAAACAAGGTACTAATAATAATTATAAAAAAACCAACATATTGAGATAAACAAAGTTTTTCGCCGACAATAACATATGCAAAAATGGGTAACAAAATACGTCCCAAAGAAAACATTGCTCCAACAATTGATGTATCTATGCTTTTTAATGCCTTAAAATAAGGTATTTGATACAAAATCTCAAACAGAGATACAATTAAAACAGCGGGCAAAGCCTGCAATGAAATTTTTAACATATCCGCCCCACCCCAAATAAGCAAAAAAGGCAATACAAATAAATTAGTCACGCCTAAATAAAAAATAGTGGACGCATTACTCTTAAATAAAAAATTTGAAACACGGGCATCTAAAATATTTGAAACCGCATGCAACATTGGTGCCACAAAAGATATTAATAATACAAACATGGATTTTCTCTTTCTGGGTATTTTCTATAACATATTTCGATATGCTTGTCAAATTAACTACCATTCTTGTTTTAAAAGTTGTTTATTTAAATAAAAAGCATTTATCCCCATTCCAAACCAAAAAAACAAAAGAAGTAGAATAAAATATTTTAACCCACCAAATCCCAAACACATTGCAAACAAAAGCAAAATTGAAAAACTAACTATCCTTCCAATATTCAAAAATATCTCTCTTAGAGCAAAATATTCTGTTTTGAAACGCCGTTTAATCACTTGAATATTAGCCGTATTAAACATATTAACTTCTGCTGTTAAATCGAACAATTTGACCGCACTTGCACAACAAAAATTATAAAAAATAAACGTTGCCTTGTCAGGCATTAAAACAAAAAGAGCTGTACCACAACACGCTAAAATAAAACTGATACTAATCAGAATTGAAAACTTACTATAAGAAGCATATTTAGCAAAAAGAAAATTTGTCAACAATGCAACAAAATTAAAAACAGCTGTGATAATTCCCAATTTAAAATCTGTTTTAAACAAATAAACAATATACAGTGTCACAATTGCATTTAAAGAACCAATAAGCGATAATCCATTAAAAAATTCCATTATATACAAATTGTTAATGATTTTATTTTTCCTTGTTTTCTTTAGATAACGAATAAATGAAAAAGGCGTTTTATTTTTAGGATGAGATGTTTTTAATTTTAATGTTAAAAAAATTTCTATAACCATCAAAAAGAGCAAAAACACAATCGTTCGTGAAATAGAATCAACTGTCAAAAAATATCCTAAAACAACGGGAGCGACTATTTTAACGCCCCCTTTTATTGTGTTTAAAAAACCACGAAAAGAGATCATTTGTTGTCGCGATACATTTTCTGACACCATTAAATTCCATGTAAATGCTTTTAATGCCATTGCACCACCTAAAAGCATTGCTGAAGGTAGAATAAATTCTATTACCTGTTCTTTTAAAATCATAACAACACTCAGTGCAATAAAATTAAGAATAATACCTATACGATATAAGATTATTTTTTTATCCCTTTTTATAAATGGACCAGTTAATAAAGCCAGCAGAAGAATTGTAGCGTAATAAATGATAAAATACGAAGATATAGACCATACATTTTGCCCTGCTGTCTTAAAAAAATAAGCAACTAAAAATGTTGTAATAAAAATATTACCAATTGTATTTAGACAATCCGCTAACATCAAGCATGATGTTAGCGATTGAAATGGGTTAAAACGTTTTAGTATACAATTCATTCAACTAATTGGTTTAATAATCTGACACCCCAACCTGTTGCACCTTTAGGCGTTGTTGGACGTGTTTTTTCATATTTATCAACGCCCGCTATATCTAAATGTGCCCAAGTAGTCCCCTTTTTAATAAAACGCGAGAGGAAACAAGCAGCCGTACTGCCACCAGCTAACCTACCACCAATATTTTTCATGTCCGCAATATCAGAATTGAGCATTTTATCATATTCTTTATTCATTGGCAGACGCCACACTTCTTCATTAACAATCTTCCCTGCTTCATTGATACAAACAGCAAAAGTATCATCATTTGAAAAAAGACCTGCATATTCTTCACCAAGTGCCGCCATAACTGCACCTGTTAATGTTGCTAAATCAATAATTTTTGTTACATTATATTTTGATTGCATGTACCACAAACAATCACCTAACACAAGACGCCCTTCAGCATCTGTATTCAAAATTTCAACTGTTTGCCCTGACAATGAGGTTACAATATCACCAGGACGAGAAGCTGTACCTGACGGCATATTTTCGACCAATCCAACTATACCTATTATATTTGATTTAACAGCTCTCAATGCAAACGCCCTCATTGAAGAAACAACGACAGCAGCACCCGTCATATCTTGTTTCATATCACCCATACCCGCACCAGGTTTTAACGAAATCCCTCCCGAATCAAATGTAACACCTTTGCCAACCAAACCAATATCAAATGATTTTTTCTTTGGATTTCCCATCCATTTCATAATCGCAACTTTTGGTTCATTTGCTGATCCTTGTGCAACAGAAAGAAGCATGCCAAATTTTTTATCTTTCAAATCTTTTAAAGATAATATTTCAATTTCAAGCCCTGTTTTTTCAAGTTCTTTTATCCTTTTTGCAAACAAAACAGGCGTTAACTTGTTCGCAGGCTCTGCACTTAAATCACGAGCCATATGAACACTTTCTAAAATAGGTAATATTTTTTTGAACAGTGTTTTTGATTTTCCAGTTTCATTTAATATAAATGTCACTTTTTTTGGCATATCATTTGATTTTTCAGACTTCTCTTTTGTTAAATATTTATCAAATTGATAACCTCTCAAAGCCATCCCAGTTGCAACATATACCGCCTCTTTTTCAGCATCAATCCCAAATGTTCCTGCAACAATATAAGAAAAATCTTTTCCTTTCATATGTGGAATCAAAAGACCACCAACTTTTTCAAAAGTTCTTTGTGTAACCTCTTTTCCAATACCAACCACCAAAATAGGTTCTTCTTCACCATAAATTGAGATGATTTCACCTTCTTTAGCTTTAAAATTTGCTTGCTTTAAAGCCAAATTAATACGCTTTAACTTTGTATCTGAGAATACTTTTGTTTTTAAAACCACATCTTGTGTTGGAAAAATTTGAATATTTTTTTTATTATTTTCTTTTTTGAAATCAAATTCAATCATAATATACCTCTTTTTTTTGTTAATAAGAAAAGTATATCAATCAAAAACAAAACTTGAAAGCTTTTTTTTAAAAATATTCAAATTCAATATGCTGCATCATACAACAAATTATTTACGAACATGAATCATCAGTTGCACCTAGTGATAAAAGCAATCCTTCTGCCTCTAATTGATTCGCTTGTCGAGCAAAATAAAGTGGCGTTTTTCCTCTTATATTTTTTGCATTTATATTTGCACCATTTTGAACCAAAAGTTCAATAGCAACTGTGTTACCTATTGCACTTGCATAATGCAAAACCGTATGTTCAGTTCCATTATCTTTAGAATTAACATCCGCTCCCGCTTTGATTAACAATCTGATATTTGTCGTATTATTTTGAAGAATCGCTCGCAATAAACTCCTGTGACCAATATTTTGTTTTGTTTCGTGTAATTTCACACAATTATTAGTGTACAGCTCTCTTAAAATATCAATGTTACCAATTTCAATTGCCCACTCTAGTGGTGTTTTATCGCAGATTGTTATTTCTTTTAAATGAGATCTGTTTTTAATTGCCTCTTTTACTAAAAACATATTTTCTTTTATAATCCCTAAAAACAAAATCATATCATAGAAAGAATCGCTTTCTTCATATTTTTTCAACAAACTTTTTATTGACCGATCTACACCATCATCAATTAAATTCATCACAGATGTATCATCTTCTGTTTTTGCGTGTATATTACCATACAAACTCACGATTCCTTTGAGTGATTTTTTCTGTTCAACCAACGTCGCTAAATATGTTGAAGATTGTCCTAATGTATCTTGATTATCAACATTTGCCCCATACTCCATTAAAACATCTACGCAACCAGACAAACCAAACATTGTAGCAACATGCAATGGCGTATGACCTTTTAAATCCTTTGCATTAGCATTAGCACCTAGCTCTAGCAATTTTCTTACCATATTTTTATGCCCATAGGTACAAGCAAGATGAAGAGGTGTTCTTTTCAAAATATCATATGCATCAATACTCCTTTTTGATTGAGCAAAATATTTTATCATCTTACCCACGTTCATCATGGCAACATAATGCATACATGTTTTCAAATCCTTATCTCGTGCATAAATATTTGCATTATTTTCTATTAACAACGCAACAATATTTTCATATTTTTGTTCAATTGCTATATGTAAAACCGTTTTGTGTGCTGCATCAGGACGATTAACATCCATACCTTGATTAAGTAAAAATTGAACAGCTTCATACGAACCTTCTTTTGTTGCAACATGAAGTGCTGTAGCACCCTTCATATCGACCCAATTAAGATTGACACCTAATTTAGTCATTTTTTTCAACATGTTACATGCATTATTTTGTGCAAAATAATGTATGCATGACCTTCCATAAAAATCAAATGCATTTATATTCGGTTTATATTTTAATAATTCATCAATCCAATCGTATCGCTCTAATTTTGAAAGCAAGACCAGAGGTGTTTCGCCATAATACGTTGTATCATTAATATTGGCATCTAATTTTAATAATTTACAAAAAGTTGAAAAATCATTTTTAAGAATACTTCTTATCAACCAAGTATTCCCTTCATCATCCATCTGTTCAATATCTTTTTCCCATTCATTATTCAACAAAGATGGAGGAACTAATTTTAATTTTTCAATACGTATTTCTCTATTAACTGCGTACAAAGACACCACATTTTTGTAAATTAAAAATATATTTTTTAGCGTTAAATTTATTTGTGTCCGTATAGTTGTATACATTTCTTTTAAAATGCATTTTAAAAGCGGAAGCGATATAAATGTGTAAAAATCTGTTAAAGCACATCGAATACCCAATTTTAAAAGAGATCTTAAATGCGAATACTCATACTTTTCAACCAGTTCAATAATTTTAACTAATTCAAAAGGTGAAACAGGTATATTTTTTGAAGAAAATACAAACATCGGTATGGTATTTTTCAAAAACAATGTTAAAAATTGTAAGTAACGCTGTTTAATTTTTATATTAACACACTCTTGCTTTTCAAAATACTCCCAAGCATCTTCTATGGCATCTATATTTTCACTATTAACTGCACTCACAACCTTTTTCCAAGCAAGTGTTTTTTGCTTTTTGTTCTTTTTTACCTCACAACAAAGTGATACCCATGACGCATTTAAAGCTATCGACAAATCCTCATTTTTTTGTCCCAATAAACTCATACTCTTTTCTTGAAACGTATTTTTAAGCAATAATATATTGCTAAACATTGGAATAAAGCATTCCTTCATCACCAATTGAATATCTAAAAATATATTTGATGTTTTTAAAATATGCTTATCAACAAATTTTTGCGAAAATAATCTTGCGTTTAGTTCATACAACCCAATAATAGATTCTGGATAAGAAATTTCTTTTATATTTCCAAAAGAATCTAAAAGATGAAAACTTTTTAATTTTGGACGAACATAATTAATACCTAGATCAAAAAATTCTTTTTTTAAATCAATCTTCCTTTGATTCAAGAGGCATTTTTGAAAAGAATAATCTACTGACAATTCTTCCTCAAATTCATAACCAAAATCTGAAAATTCTTCTTCCTCATCAGGAGCTAATAATTCCTGTATAATACTAATCTCATTTTCAAATCGTTGTCTTTTTTCTTCATCTTCAGGCTTATTTTCCTCATACTCTAATCGCATTCTTAGTATTGCATCAGCAAATTCCTCTGAGTATGGCATTTCAGAATCACAAACTGTCATTGCAATAAAAATATCTTCATCCAATCCCTTTAACATATCAAGTCCATCATTATATTGCTCAAATGACTTTAATACTTGATTTAATGCTGATAAGGATGTTTTTCCCCGAACAGATTTTGCTAAACTTTTTATGTATTTTTTTACCTTTTCCAAATAATCCAAACAAGAAGCAATATCTTGCTCTGACAAAACAGGATCTATCAATCTTAAAATATAAGCATCACGCATATTTTCATCCACAAATTCATTCAATCTTTTGCGTGTTACTCTAATGGGCTTTTCACACTTTTCTATTTCAACATCATCCTCTATTTCTTGTTCACGAGAATCATTTAAAAGGGGTAAAATATCTCTTGGCATTTCTGATACAGCCAATTCATCAATTAATTCCAAGATATCACTTTCAAAACTATTATTTTTTTTCAACTGTTTTAGCATAAGACTAACTCTATTAATTTATAAAACCATAAACGAAAGTATCGTTCTCAAATTAAACTTACACTCTTTTTTATATAAAAACAATCATTTTTTGCAATTTTAATAAAAAAATACAACTTTAAGACATTTTTTAAGTAAAAATATTTAAAAAATTCGCTTTTTCAACATAAAATTTCAACAAAAAACCCTTTTTTGTGGTAAAAAAACGAATCACAAACTCTATTTTATCATCAAACCGCTTAGTAATTTCACCTAACAAATAAATTATTTTACAATTACTCTTTTTTAGGTTTCAAAGATAACATTCCTTTAAAATTCTCACCAATGGCTTTATTTATAAAAAAACGCCTTTCGGCGTTTTTGGAGCGAGTGAAGGGAATCGAACCCTCGTCTTAAGCTTGGGAAGCTTCCGCTCTACCATTGAGCTACACTCGCATCATCCATTGCATCATAATACAAAAAACAATAAAATGCAAGATAAAAGTAAAAAAAATCTATTTTTATCCTATTGCTTATTTTTACAAAATAAACTACCATATTTCACAAAAGAACTTTTATCAAAAGAGGAAAAATGAAAAACACCAATTTTAAACGTTTGTTAAAAAAAGCAATTTCATGGGCGGGACTTTTCTTTTTCGTTATAGCTGCCGTCATGCTATATTTTCAATTATCAAAATATCCTTTAGATGATATTAAAAATGCACTATTTAATATTCCTACAAAAAATCTCATATATGCTTGTATAGCTTCTTTTTTGGGTTATATCGCTTTATCGACATATGATTTTCTTGCACTTAAATATATTAAACGAAAACTAGAAGCTTGGAAATGGATCCTTGTTGGTTTTATTGGGTATTCTGTCAGTAACAATGCTGGACACGCCATTGTTTCTGGCGGAACAGTTCGCTATCGCTTTTATACAAGATGGCGTTTCAAAGGGACTGAAATTGTAAAAATGGTTACATTTTCTGGTTTTACATACTTAATTGCTTGCTTTTTCTTAACTGTCATCGGATATGCACTAACGCCTGAACATGCGTTTGGCTCTGCACAAGCTTCCCATATAACAACCGCAGTTGTAGCCTTCGGCTCCTTAATTGGACTTGTGGGCTATTTTTTACTTTGTGCGTTTTACAAAAAACCAATTAAAATTGGTAAAATTGAATTAACCATGCCATCTATCAAAATGGCGACCGCACAAACATTATTAGGTAGTTTTGATATTGTTCTTGCCTCATTTGTTTTATATTTCTGCTTAATTCCTTTTATTAACATCCCTTTTGATATTTTTATTGGTGTTTTTCTTGTCGCTCAAGTATTAGGCGTTTTTAGCCAAGTTCCTGGTGGACTTGGTGTGTTTGAAGGGCTATTCCTTGCAATTATACCCTCTGATGCAAATACAGCATATTTGTTTGGAGCACTTATTGCATACAGGATTATTTACTATGTATTACCTCTTATTATTTCAGGGATTGTTTTATTCCTATACGAATGGAATCTAAAGCATAAGAGAAATAAGCTTTCTAAATGCTAAGTACTAAAAAATCCCCCTAGCTTAATAATTTTGGGGGATTTTTCTTTATTAAAATACAAAAATATTATTCAAAAATATATATTTATTTTATCACTTCATTTGGATATAAACCATATAAAACATCTCGTTTTACCCAGCCTGTTAATGTTTTTTCACCATATTCAAATTCAAGTTCACAAAAATCATTTTTCGCCGGGCATTTCTCAACCTTAGCAACAACATCTTTTGTCACATATGCTTTTATTTTAGAAGAAATATCCGCCTTTTTAAATACATCTGTATCATTTTTTAACAACACATAACGAATCCCTGTTAGCATTCTGCGATGAACCCAGCCAACAGTCCCATCAATTTCTCTAATTTGTCGCCAAAGTTCATATTCATCAATTATTTCAACAGGATAATGCTTTTTCTTATAAACATATTTAATTGGGTAACGGCCACCTGGGCCCGTCCTTAAATTTACCTCTCCCATTTTTAAAGAAACGAATCTTGGTACAGCAATTTGCTCTTGAGCGTTTGCATAAAATGAAACACCTAGAAGATATAAAAACAATGAAAGAAAAAGTTTATTTTTCATCCGCTGCTTTTATCCTTGTTCTAATCGATTTTTTCACACGACGTGGTGATTCTGCCATAACAGTTTCATGACTACTATCAGAATCATCTTGTTTCTTATCAATCCAAAATAAATCTTCGGGCGTTTCTTGCATTTCTTCGGATAATTCGATTTCATTCCAACAGACTTGTTGAGCAGGGACAATCAAAAGATTTGCAATAAAATCACCTCGTTTTATGATTTGTGTTGCATGACTTTCATTTTGAATTAAAACGAATAGTGGCGTCCTATCTGCAGGATTTACAATATGCGGTGCTGACATAACAAGCAAACCTCTCTCTCGCACAAGAGATGCCAAAGAAACAACTTGCCCACAAAACCCTTGTGGAATTCCTATGGCAAAACCAACAGGTATAAAAACGCGTTCTCCTGCCTCTAATTTAAGTGCATTTGGAATTGCCGCTTGAAGACGCAACCCTACATGATGTTTTGTTTCATAAGAGGGTAACGGTAAACCATGGCCATCTGCCGTTCTTACAATATGTAATTTAAGGACCATTTTTTTATCCTTTTATCAAATCATAAATAAATCTTAAACTTCATTTATATTGACACTAAGGTTTTGGAAAGTCAAGAAAAAATAAAAATTAAAAATATCCCCCAAAAAACAATAATACTTGTTTTCTTTGGGGGATAATAACAGATAATAATTTTATAATTAATCAATATTTATTCTAAAATTATCAATTTGATATAAATCTTTTGCAGTTGCCTTGAAAATAAGTCTACCCGTTGTTTCTCTTTTTTCACAAGAAACGGCATAATCACAAACAATAGATGAACCAAATTCTGTCAATCTCTCATCTTTTTTTTCAGGCTTTCTTTCATTAGAAGAACATTTAGCATTTTTTATTTTACAAGACCCACACAAATCTTTTAATCCCAAAAAAGAACGATTCATATTTGATATATTTGCTTCTTTAACAAAAAGATTAGAAGTATTTGGAATTTCCCATGTAGAAAGTATTTGACCAAAATCTTCAGTTACCAGCTTTTGAACCATTGTTTCTTTTTTTTGAACCGAATCTACATTATCTTTTCTTTTTAGAAAAGTTATATTTGCCACAAAAAACCCCGTAATAATAACAAGAATAAAAATAATAAATTTACGCATAAAAAGCTCCTTTTGTTGATAATTCTCTATTTAAAATAACATACTATCAAAAAATTGCAATATCTCATTGAAAAAGGGAGCAGATTTTCTGCTCCCCTTTTTTTATTATTCAGAAACAACCGTTTCTTTTTGTGCTTCCAAAATTTCTTTGTCTCGTCTAGATGCAATTTGACGTAAACGCTGCATTTGAGCACCTGTACCAGCAGGTATCAAACGACCAACGATAACGTTTTCTTTAAGTCCTGCAAGCTTATCTCTACGACCTGCAGTTGCTGCTTCTGTCAAGACACGAGTCGTTTCTTGGAAGGATGCCGCTGAAATAAATGAACTTGTTTGCAAGCTTGCTTTTGTAATACCGAGCAAGACTGGCATTGCCACTGCTGGACGTCCATTTAATTTAACCGCTTTATCATTTTCGATTTGCAATACTTCTTTATCAACTTGTTCACCTGTTAATAATGTTGTATCACCTGCATCAACCACTTCAAGACGTTGCATCATTTGACGAACAATAACTTCAATATGTTTGTCATTAATTTTAACACCTTGCAAACGGTAAACAGCTTGAACTTCTTTAATTAAATAATGAGCCAAAGCTTCAACACCCATAACACGTAAAATGTCATGTGGATCTAATGCACCTTCAACAAGCATATCGCCTTTGCGAACGATATCACCTTCATGAACAGCGATTGAACGGCCTTTTGGAATAAGATATTCACGTCTTGTCTCACCATCTTCAGCAACAATCATAATACGACGTTTTGTCTTAAAGTCGACACCATATTCAATGCGACCATCCATTTCTGCAATAATAGCAGCATCTTTTGGACAACGTGCTTCAAAAAGTTCTGCAACACGAGGCAAACCACCTGTAATATCGCGTGTTTTTGTACTTTCACGTGGTAATCTTGCCATAACATCACCAATTTGAACCTTTTGACCATTTGCAACACTGACAACTGCATCAACTGGCAAATAGTAACGAGCCTCCATACCATTGCTAAATTTAAAGACTTCACCATTATCATCTAACAAAACCAAATGAGGCTTGCGTTCTGTTTTTGATGTTGCTGGACGCATCACAACTTTTGAAGTTAAACCTGTTGCATCATCAACAACTTCACGAACTGTTTCACCTTCAATTAAATCTTCATAACGAACTGTACCAGTCTTATCAACAATGATTGGCATTGTATATGGATCCCAATCAGCGATTCGAGAACCTTTTGTTACTTTGTCACCATTTTCAACAAGCAATCTGGCACCATATGGCAATTTATGACGTGCTTTTTCACGATTATTTGCATCCAATAATGAAACTTCACAGTTTCTTGCTAATACAATTTTATCACCTTTAGAGTCTGTAATAATGTTGCAATTTGAAATACGAACTTTAGCATCAAATCCAACATCAATACTTGACTGTTCAGCACCACGTTGTGCAGCACCACCAATATGGAATGTACGCATGGTGAGCTGTGTACCAGGTTCACCAATAGATTGAGCAGCAATAATACCAACCACTTCACCCAAGTTCACAGGTGTTCCGCGTGACAAATCACGTCCATAACAGCAGGCACAAATACCATTTTCAGCCTTACAAGTTAAAACTGAACGAATACGGACAGATTCAACACCAACAGAATCAATCATTTCAACATCTGTTTCATCAATTAATTTGTTCTTTGGCACAATGATTTCACCTGTTTCTGGATTTTTAATATCCTCAGCAGCTGTACGACCCAAAATACGTTCACCAGTTGAAGCAATCACATCACCACCTTCAATAATTGGTTGGATTGTGATTCCTTTATCAGTTCCACAATCTTCCATTGTAATAATAGCATCTTGTGCAACATCAACCAAACGACGTGTTAAATAACCAGAGTTAGCTGTTTTAAGAGCGGTATCCGCCAAACCTTTACGAGCACCGTGAGTGGAGTTAAAGTATTCCATAACGGTCAACCCTTCTTTAAAGTTTGATGTAATTGGTGTTTCAATAATTTCACCTGATGGTTTAGCCATCAAACCACGCATACCCGCTAACTGACGCATCTGGGCCGCACTACCACGAGCACCAGAGTGTGCCATCATATAAACAGAGTTAACAGGTTTACCAACTTCTGTTTTTGAAATTTCTTTCATCATTGCATCGGCAATTGCATCTGTACAAGAGGCCCAAGAGTCAACAACTTTATTGTACTTTTCAAGGCGGGTAATCAACCCATCTTGATATTGACGTTCATATTCAGCTGTTTTCTTCTTTGTTTCTTCAAGCAATGTTTTCTTTTCAGCAGGTACAATCAAATCATCCTTACCAAATGAAATACCCGATAAAGCAGCTTGACGATATCCCAATCCCATCACACGGTCAGCAAAAATACAAGTTTCTTTTTGTCCACAATAGCGGTATACAGCATCAATAATATCTGAAACCTCTTTTTTACGAATCAAGCGGTTCATTAAGCTAAATGGAATACGACTATTATCTGGCAAAATAGAAGCTAATTTCACACGACCTGGTGTTGTTTCTACAATGCGTGTTCTTTTTTCACCATCATCTTCCATAATTGTTAAACGAACTTTAATTTTTGCATGTAAAGAAACCTCTTTCTCAAACAATGCATGTTCAATTTCTTGTGGACCAGAGAAGACCATGCCTTCCCCTTTTTCACCATCACGTTGCATTGAAAGATAGTATAAACCTAAAATAATATCTTGTGTTGGCACAATAATTGGTTTACCACTTGCAGGAGATAAAATATTGTTTGTACTCATCATCAACACACGAGCTTCTAATTGAGCTTCTGTTGACAATGGAACGTGAACAGCCATTTGGTCACCGTCAAAGTCAGCGTTAAATGCTGTACAAACAAGTGGGTGCAATTGAATAGCTTTACCTTCAATTAAAACAGGCTCAAATGCTTGAATACCTAAACGGTGTAAAGTAGGTGCACGGTTTAATAACACAGGGTGTTCACGGATAACTTCTGATAAAATATCCCAAACTTCTGGTTTTTCTTTTTCCACCATTTTTTTTGCCGCCTTAATTGTAGAGGCAAGACCACGTTGTTCTAATTTTGAATAAATAAATGGTTTGAAAAGCTCTAATGCCATACGTTTTGGCAACCCACATTGATGCAACATCAACTCAGGACCAACTGTAATAACAGAACGACCAGAATAGTCAACGCGTTTACCAAGCAAGTTTTGACGGAAACGACCTTGTTTACCTTTTAGCATATCTGCCAAAGATTTAAGTGGACGTTTGTTAATACCAGCAACAGCACGACCTCTGCGACCATTATCAAACAAAGCATCAACAGCTTCTTGCAACATACGTTTTTCATTACGGATAATAATTTCAGGTGCCCGTAACTCCAACAATCTCTTTAAACGATTATTTCTATTGATAACACGACGATATAAATCATTCAAATCAGATGTTGCAAAACGACCACCATCTAATGGTACCAATGGTCTTAATTCTGGTGGAATAACAGGAAGCACATCCAAAACCATCCATTCGGGGCGAGAACCAGATTCTAAAAACGCTTCAACTAATTTTAATTTTTTAACAATTTTTTTGCGTTTCATGTCTGATGTTGTACCAATCAATTCAGCACGCAAATTAGCAGCCTCAGTTGCTAAATCAATTGATGCAAGCATTTCTTTAATTGCTTCTGCACCAATACCAACACGGAAAGAATCTTCACCGTATTCTTCTAATGCCGTTTGATATTGTTCTTCTGTCAACAAATCATGTAATTTAAGACTTGTTAAACCTGGTTCAATAACAATATATTTTTCAAAATATAAAACAGCTTCCAAATTTTTGAGCATCATATCGAGTAAAGTACCGATACGACTTGGAAGTGATTTTAAGAACCAAATATGTGTCACTGGACATGCCAATTCAATATGTCCCATTCTTTCACGACGAACTTTAGAAAGTGTAACTTCAACACCACACTTTTCACAAGTAATACCGCGGTATTTCATTCTTTTATATTTACCGCACAAACATTCGTAATCTTTAACAGGTCCAAAAATCTTAGCACAGAATAAACCATCTTTTTCAGGTTTAAATGTGCGATAGTTAATTGTTTCAGGACGTGTTACTTCACCAAATGACCATGCTCTGATTTTTTCAGGTGACGCAATAGAAATGCGAATATCATCAAAAGATTGTGGTGATGAAACTTGTCCAAAAGTAGAAATTAATTCATTCATTGTTTTTACCTCTTCTATGCATTGAGCGGGAAGGAGTTTTCCTCCTTCCCTATGAAATTATTTATCGTTTT
Source organism: uncultured Alphaproteobacteria bacterium (assembly GCA_937888725.1). Classification (GTDB taxonomy): domain Bacteria; phylum Pseudomonadota; class Alphaproteobacteria; order CAAHEQ01; family UBA3637; genus RGIG4140. The sequence goes on from CALARE010000079.1 coordinate 32,962, forward strand.
GGTTTAATTCAACATCCAAGCCTAAAGAACGCATTTCTTTAACAAGAACGTTAAATGATTCAGGAATACCTGCTTCAAAATTATTATCTCCTCTGATAATTGTTTCATACGCTTTAATACGACCAGAAACGTCATCAGATTTAATTGTAAGCATTTCCTGTAATGTGTAAGCAGCACCATAAGCTTCTAATGCCCACACTTCCATTTCACCAAATCTTTGACCACCAAATTGTGCTTTACCACCAAGTGGTTGTTGTGTAACCAATGAGTAAGGCCCAATTGAACGAGCGTGGATCTTCTCGTCAACTAAGTGGTGAAGTTTCAACATATACATGTAACCAATTGTCACTTTGCGATCAAATGGCTCACCTGTCAAACCATCATATAGCGTTACCTGACCAGAAGAATTTAACCCAGCCATGGTTAACATATTACCGATATCATCTTGATGAGCACCGTCAAACACTGGTGTAGCAATTGGAACACCTTTTTTCAAATTTGAACTCATTGAGAGTAATGTCGCATCGTCCATATTAGCAATCTTGTTATTATATTCACGATCACCATAGACTTCTTTTAACTTTGCTTTCAAATCTTCAACTTTTGCATGATTTGCCTTTACTTCATCAACAATTGTTCCAATTTGACGACCAAGTTCACGACAAGCATAACCCAAGTGTGTTTCTAAAATCTGCCCAACATTCATACGAGATGGAACACCTAATGGATTTAAGACAATATCCATTGGACGACCTTCTTCTGTGTAAGGCATATCTTCAATTGGTAATACGCGAGAAACCACACCTTTGTTACCATGTCTACCAGACATTTTATCACCAGGTTGCAATTTACGTTTTGTTGCAATAAAGACTTTGACTTTCTTAAGCTCTCCAGCCATCATCTCATCACCACGTTGTAATTTTTCAACACGGTTTTCAAATTTTTCTTGAAGTTCTTTTTCTGCTTGATTGAGAGTTTCAATCAATTCTTCAATTTGAGTCATAACGGCATCATCAGCGATACTCATTTTACGCAAATTGTAGTTTGCAACTTCTTTTAAATTTTCTTCTGTCAAAAGAGTTCCTGACTTAAATCCTTCAGCTTTTGCAACTTTTTGACCAATCATTAATGCACGAATACGATCATAGAAACTGCCTTGTAAAATAGCCTTTTCATCATCTCTGTCTTTAGCCAAACGATTGATTTCAGCTTGTTCAATTGCTAAGGCACGTTCATCTTTTTCAATACCACGACGTGTGAAGACACGCACATCAATAACTGTACCAAAAACTCCAGGAGGAACACGTAAAGATGAATCACGAACATCAGCTGCTTTTTCACCAAAGATAGTGCGTAACAATTTTTCTTCTGGAGTCATAATTGTTTCACCTTTTGGTGTTACCTTACCAACTAAAATATCGCCAGCCTTAACTTCTGCACCGATATAAACAATACCTGTTTCATCTAAGTTTTTCAAGCCTTCTTCACCAACATTAGGAATATCGCGAGTGATTTCTTCTTGACCTAACTTTGTATCACGAGCAACAACTTCAAACTCCTCCAAGTGAATAGATGTAAAGACATCATCACGAGCAATACGTTCTGAAATCAAAATAGAGTCTTCATAGTTGTAACCATTCCATGGCATAAAGGCAACAAAGACGTTGCGACCCAAAGCCAACTCACCCAATTGTGTACATGGACCATCGGCAATGATATCACCTTTTTGAACAACCTCACCAGTTTTAACAAGTGGTTGTTGTGTCATACAAGTACCTTGGTTTGAGCGTTGGAATTTTGCCAATGTGTAAATATCAACACCAGCACTTGTGGTTGTAAGTTCATCAGTTGCTTGAATAACAATACGAGATGAATCAACTTGCGTTACAACACCTGAACGTTTTGCTGTAATTGCAGCTTTTGAATCTTTAGCCACAACAGCTTCCATCCCCGTTCCAACAAGTGGTGCCTCAACTTTTAACAAAGGAACACCTTGTTTTTGCATGTTTGAACCCATCAAAGCACGGTTAGCGTCATCATTTTCCAAGAAAGGAATGAGTGAAGCTGCAACTGAAACAACTTGTTTTGGTGAAACGTCAATCATATTAATTTCATCTGGTCTTGCTTGCAAAACTTCACCAGCACGACGAGCTGTGATTAACTCTTCTAAAAATTCACCTTTTTCGTTTAATTTAGCATTTGCTTGTGCAATCGTATATTTTGCTTCTTCCATTGCTGACAAATAAACAACTTCTTCAGTTACCTTTCCATCAACAACTTTACGATATGGACTTTCAATAAAACCATACTTATTAACTTTTGCATAGCTTGCTAAAGAGTTAATCAAACCGATATTTTGACCTTCAGGAGATTCAATTGGACAAATCCGACCATAATGTGTTGGATGAACGTCACGAACTTCCATACCAGCACGGTCACGCGTCAACCCACCAGGACCCAATGCTGACAAACGACGTTTGTGGGTAATTTCTGACAATGGATTGTTTTGATCCATAAATTGTGACAATTGAGATGACGCAAAAAATTCACGAACAGCTGCTGAAAGTGGTTTTGCATTAATCAAATCATAAGGCATAACAGAATCGATTTCGCTAGATGTCATTCTTTCACGAATCATTCTTTCCATGCGGAGCAAACCTAAACGATATTGATTTTCCATCAATTCACCAACTGAACGAACACGACGGTTCCCAAGGTTATCAATGTCATCGACTTGGCCTTTACCATCTTTTAACTCAACAAGAGTTTTTAAGATTTTTAAAATATCTTCTTTTCTTAAAACACGGACTGAATCTGGCACTTCATCCAATTCAATGCCCAATCTTAAATTCATTTTAACACGGCCAACTGCTGATAAATCATAGCGTTCTAAATCAAAGAACATGCTACGGAACAATGCATCTGCTGTTTCAACAACAGGCAATTCACCAGGACGCATAATTTTATAAATATCAATTAATGCTTCTTCCCTTGTTGTATTTTTATCTGCAACCAATGTGTTACGAATATATGGCCCAACATTAACATAGTCGATATGCAAAACAGGAAGTTCTTTTATTTTTAATTCATTAATTTTTGCGATATCATCTTCTGTGATTTCATCACCAGCTTCCATCACAACTTCACCTGTTTTTTCATCAACAAAATCAACAGCAACAAAGCGACCAATTAATTCTTCTGTTGGAACAATGTATTCATCAAGACCTTCTTTTTTAAGCTTATTTGCTTTACCAAGATTTAACTTTTCACCAGCGGCTAAAACAACTTCACCTGTTTTAGCATTAATTAAATCATGTGTTAACTTAACACCTTTCATCTGAGCTGGCACAAAAGCTGTTTTCCAACCTTTTTTCTCTTTTTTAAAGAGTGTTTGTTCGTAAAAATAGTTCAAAATTTCTTCTTTACTCATACCAAACACTTCGTCTGCATCCAACTGTTCACCAGAAGATAAAGAGGCCCTTCTTGCAATTGTTTCTTCACTATCCAAAGCATACAACAAAGATGAAACAGGCAATTTACGACGACGGTCAATACGAACATAAACTAAATCTTTTGCATCAAATTCAAAATCAATCCATGAACCACGATATGGAATGATACGTGCTGCAAATAAAAACTTACCTGATGAGTGTGTTTCACCATTATCATGATCAAAGAAAACACCAGGTGAACGATGCATTTGAGAAACAACAACACGTTCAGTTCCATTAACGATAAATGTTCCTTTATCTGTCATTAATGGCAAGTCACCCATATAAACATCTTGTTCTTTAATATCACGAATAGAACGCATACCTGTTGAAGCATCTACATCCCAAACAACTAAACGTAATGTTGCACGAACTGGTGCAGAATATGTCAAACTTCTTTTTAAACATTCATCAACGTCAAATTTAGGTGCATCTAACTCATATCTGATAAACTCTAAATCACCACGACCTGCAAAATCATGAATTGGAAAAACTGATTTAAAAACTTCCTGCAAGCCTGTGTCCGTTCTCTTATCAACAGGAACCCCCCATTGCAAAAATTCTTTATAAGAACTTGTTTGAACATCAATAAGATTTGGCATTTCAACAACTGCTTCAATCTTACCAAAATTCTTACGAACTCTTCTACGATTGATTTCGGATTTTATCATATGTTCATTTCCCCATTAGCTAATATTAATTTTCCGATTAACAGAATCGGAACCGATCTACTCAAGACCTGTCCATTTCACAACCAAAATTTGAAAATACAAAATCACAAAAAAGGCTCAAGCAACGATTTGTATTGCCATCACCTTCTAATAAATCTATATATTTCAAATTCTTTTTCATAAAATTGACAGGTCCTAAGTTTATATAACTCTTTGACTTCAAGAGGGTCGACGCCAAATTAAGCATTGACGCGACCCACTTAATATCATTTTGAATCAAAAATTATTTTAATTCAACTTTAGCACCAGCTGCTTCTAATTGTTTTTTGATTTTTTCAGCTTCGTCTTTTGAAACGCCTTTTTTGAGTTCTTTTGGTGCACCTTCAACGAGGTCTTTAGCTTCTTTCAAGCCTAAACCTGTGATTGTACGAACTTCTTTAATTGCGTTAATTTTGTTTGCACCACCGTCAACCAAAATTACATCAAATTCTGTTTTTTCTTCTGCAGCAGCAACTGCACCAGCAGCAGCAACAGCAACAGGAGCAGCAGCTGAGACGCCCCATTTTTCTTCTAACATTTTTGACAATTCAGCAGCTTCCAAAATTGTTAAAGCTGATAATTCATCTACGATTTTATTTAAATCAGTCATTTTTTTCTCCATAAAATTTTAATAAATGTGTTTTACACATATTGTATTTGTTTAACAGGTTTGACAGGAATTAAGCAGCAGCTTGTTCTTTTTCTGAATAAGCTTTTGTAACCCGAGCCAATTGACCAGCAGGAGCCTGCAAAAGGCCAACCAACTTGCCACGAAGTTCGTCCAAAGAAGGAAGAGATGCTAATGATTCAATTGTCTTAACATCAATTTTTTCTCCGTTCATAACCCCGCCGACAACTTCAAAGCGATCATTATTTTTAGCCATTTTAACAACTGCTTTAGCGGCTGAAATTGGATCTTCAGAATATGCTAAAGCTGTTGGACCGACCATTAAATCAGAGATTGCTTCACAGGGAGTTCCTGCCAGAGCCAATTTTGTCAAACGGTTTTTTGTTACACGATAGTTGGCTCCGTCTGCACGAACGTTATTACGCAATTCTGTTGTTTCAGTCATTGAAATACCTTTATTTAAGGCAACAACAACGAGAGCAGCTTTGTTAAAAACGTCTTTCATTTCGGAAATCAACTGTTGTTTCTCTTCACGTTTCACTTTCTTGTCTCCGTTTATAAAAAATAAAAGATTTATTCCTTTATTCTTTGTTTACACAAGAGTTTTTGATTTCTCAAAAACCCACACTATCCTGTCCAGAAACTTCACTCTTTCATTCCTTAATGGAATAACTGATTTGTTTTCTGTCTATGCTGGTGAAATGCTTTTCTTTAATTTTATCCCGTGATAAAAACCAACAGTCTTGGACAGGTTTGTCGCCCTTACAAAAAGGGCGACGTTAATTTTTAAGCAACGCTTGAAACTGTTACCTTAACACCAACACCTTGTGTTGTGCTAATTGCAACCTGTTTCAAATACACACCTTTTGATGAAGCTGGTTTTAAAGCAACCAAAGCTTTTACAAAAGCTGCTGCGTTTTCTTGAATTTTATCAGCATCAAAACTGACTTTACCGATACCAGCATGTACAATACCAGCAGAATCAACACGGAATTGAACCTGACCAGCTTTAGCTGCTTTAACAGCCTCTGTAACATCCATAGTAACAGTACCCAATTTTGGATTTGGCATTAAGCCTTTTGGCCCTAAAATTTTACCCAAACGACCAACAACACCCATCATATCTGGTGTTGCAATCAAACGTTGGAAGTTAATTTTACCAGCCATAATGTCTTGCATTAAATCTTCGTCACCAACAATGTCTGCACCTGCTTTTTTTGCTTCTTCAGCTTTTGGACCTTTTGCAAAAACAGCAACTGACAATGTCTTACCTGTTCCATTTGGCAAAGAAACAGCACCACGGATCATTTGATCTGATTGACGAGGATCAACACCTAAACTAACTGCGATATCAACAGTTTCATCAAATTTTGCTGTTGCATTTTCTTTGATAAGTTTAACAGCTTCTTGAATATCATAGACTTTTGAAGTATCAACAGCTTCGTAAGTTTTTCTTAATCTTTTACCGTATTTCATCTTCTTACTCCACTACTTCAATACCCATAGAACGAGCTTGACCCGCAACCATATCCATAGCAGCTTCAACTGTGTGACAGTTCATATCTGGCATTTTTTCTGTTGCGATTTGTTTAACTTGTTCTTTTGTGATTTTTGCAACTTTTTTACGACCTGGTTCTTTTGATGCACTCTTAACATTGGCAGCTTTTTTAATCAAATAGCTGACTGGAGGCAATTTTGTTACGAATGAGAAAGTTCTATCCGCATAAGCCGTAATAATAACTGGAATAGGTGTACCTGGTTCCATTTTTTGAGTTTTTGCATTAAATGCCTTACAAAACTCCATAATATTCAAACCACGTTGACCCAAAGCAGGACCAACAGGTGGTGATGGGTTTGCTTTACCAGCTTCAATTTGAAGTTTAATAAAGCCAATAACTTTTTTTGCCATTTTATATCCTCTAAAAATATAACTCAATCCTGTTTTTAAAGTTTGTGGTACGATAATGGCTTATCTTCCACTTAAAAGAGAAAATACGGATTGATTTTATTTTCTCTTTTATCTCTATCAAAAGCCTTAAGCTTTTTTAACTTGCGTATAATTCAATTCAAGTGGCGTTAAACGACCAAAAATTGAAACAGATACCTTTAAACGTTCTTTTTCAGCATCAACTTCTTCAACAACACCAGTGAATGATGCAAATGGCCCATCACAAACACTCACTTGTTCACCAACCTCATAAACAATGGCTGATTTTGGTTTTTCAACACCCTCTTTTACTTGATGCAAAATACGTTGAACCTCTGCCTCTGTCATTGGAACAGGTTTTTTACCACCCAAGAAACCCGTTACTTTTGGTGTTGAACTCACCAAATGCCATGTTTCAGGTGTCATCTCCATTTTAACCAATACATATCCAGGGAAAAACTTTCTTTCCGTTTCAACCTTTGTTCCATTACGAACACTTACAACATTTTCAGTTGGAACTAATACATCCTCAACCTTATCTGTCATTTCTTTTTTTACCGCCTGTTCTTTAATAAAAGCAGCGATTTTGTTTTCAAAACCCGAATATGTGTGTACAATATACCAACGCATAGCCATTTAAACTAACCTCCCAAAACAACCTGAATAATTTTGGCGAAAATCATATCAACAACAAACAAAAACAAAGCAATCAAAACACTCATAACAATCACAATGATTGAACCTTGCATTGTTTCGGCTTTCGTAGGCCATGTAATTTTAGAAACTTCTTGTTTTACTTGACGAACAAACTGAGCTGGCGATGTTTTCATTTAACTTATCCTTTTTCTAATTGGCAGGGGCGGCAGGGATCGAACCCGCGACCTTCGGTTTTGGAGACCGACGCTCTACCAGTTGAGCTACACCCCTTTATATTACACATATCGAATCGATATATGTAAAGAAAGACAAGCTATAATACTCTTTTAATAGCCAAATGTCAAGAACTTTTTAAAAAAAATTAGTTGCTAGATTTTAAACCAGCCTCAAGTATGAATATACTCTTTTTTATTTCCATTTTGCAAGCCTAAAATTTTATTTTTTGCAATACTATTTTTTTCTTTTGCAGCAATATCAAAGATAGATGCAATTGCATGATTATACCATTCAAACTGCCTGTAAGGATAACAATTTTCTTTTTTACCATACAAATCTCTCGCCGCTTGTTTTAAATCATGGTGTGTAAAAATGTAATCTATTAAAAAACAACCAAGAGCACCTATTCCCGTGCAAGAGACATTTCTTTCAGCATAATCTTTATTTAATCTTTGAAAACATTCTAAACATAAATCTACAGGCAAATAAACTTTATTTTCCCTCACATTCTTTTCTAATCTCAGCACTTCAAGATATATTAATTTATCCTCTCTTTGAGATTTTTCAGATAATAAGTCTTGTTTATGTGAAACAACTTTTTTTAAAAAAGAAATTGCTTGGCAACTTAGAGAAGTCGCCCCATCTTTATTTGTTTTTTCCATCATTTTATCATTATTTTATTCTAAAAAATTTTTTTATTCTTTCCAAAAGAGAAATTTTATTTTTGTTATCTTCAATATCTTCTAATTCATCAAAACTAGCAGACAACTCTTTAGCTGTTACAATCTTATTTAACAATT
>CALARE010000080.1 GCA_937888725.1 uncultured Alphaproteobacteria bacterium
GAAGGTTTAATTTCCTATGCATGTTTTTTAATTTAAAAATGCTTTAATAAGGATAGATTGGCTATGAAAAAAATTGTTTTAATTTTATTAATATTCGTTTTGTGTGCTACGCCTTTTTTTGTTTGGCAAAAAAAAGACCCGCTCATTTCAGTTGTGATGCCGATTTATAATAGAACAGATTTAGCTGTTCGTGCAATTGAATCTATTTTAAATCAAACAATGAAAGATTTTGAATTCATTATTGTAGATGATGGCTCAAATGAAGAAACAAAAAAAATTCTTAAAAAGTATGCAAAAAAAGATTCTCGTATTCGATTAATTTATAATCCGAAAAACAGGGGGATTGCTTATTCAAGACAACGAGGTTTGGAAGCTGCGAAAGGAACATATATTGCTGTTATGGATTCTGATGATTGGTCTGTTCCTGAGCGTTTGGAAAAATCTCTTGCTTTTATGCAAGACCATCCTGAAGTTACTGCCATGACATCACAAATAAAAGCACTTCCCAAAGAAGGTACAGAGAATTTTATTCAAAGCTATTCCATTCAAAATCCAGAACATTATACCAAATATCGTGCTTCGGATTTTTATACCATTGAGTTGATGTTTTTTAATATTTTTCCAAATGCAGCTTCTTTTTTCAAAAGAGATTTTGTTGAGAAAAAACATATTAGATATGATTTTGGATTAATTTCAGCTGAAGATTATGATTTTTGGATTCAATTCATTATGAATGGGGCAAATATGGCATCTATTTCTGATGTTTTATTGTATATTGGAAAAAGTGAAGATAAACCCAAAAATTATTATGATGCCATGACTGAAAACTCTATTTTAATTCATAAAAAAGTATTTGCTCATTTTTTCACCCCTAAACCAAAAGAATTAAAATTTGATTATAATTTAAACGAAAAATGCCTCATTTTAGATAAGATAAAAAAGGCCAATCAAAAGAACCCTCAAATACCACAAATTTATATAGAAAACAGATATAACGATCTTTGTCCACTCAATATAGCAGAATCGTATTATTTGGTACATAAACTTAATAAATGGGATGGGCATATTGAAAAAATTGATGATGAAAAATGGATGCGTTCTTCAACAAAAAATATTGCTCAACTTAAAAAAATATCAAAAGATACTATTAGCGTTATATGGGAAGGTTATCCACCTGAAAAATTTTCGCGTCAAGAAAATGGTGAATGGTTGTTTGTTCCTGAAGGTAAAATTATCAAATTACAACACATAAATTGGGTTTCTGACTTTGTTTTAGCTTCTGAAACAAAAGGATGTAGAACTGATGTTAAAACTGAATGTGCTTATGTTAAGCAAAATTCTGATGGCACTTTATTAGTGGATTGGTTAAATCCTGCTTGGAAAAATGAAGAATTTAAAAAGGATAAAAAAGGCGTTTATAAATTCGTTCAAGAAATTGAAGATGATTTAGAATTTTAAAGGCAAAAAGCATATAATAACAAAACAATAAATATTCCTCATTCTAGATGTTTGATGAATATTTATTGTTTTGTTATAAAATATATGTTAGTATTCTTTTTGTTAAAATATACGAGAGAAAAAAATGACTTATCCTTTATCAAAAAAAAATAATTTGTGTATGGATTGCCCTTTTAAAGATGCTTTTTATGTTCCGTGTTGGCATGTGGGGGAAAAAAGTGAAGTTCTTTTTGTGGGCAAAACGGCTCGTGCATCTGAAAATAAATCTACAGAATATTGGCAAAATAGGGCTACAGAACTATTTTTGAATAGTTCTTGGCCATATTGGAGATATACAAAAGAAATTGCGAGACATATTTATGGAGATAATGCTTGGGATAAAATTGCTATGACAAATTTGATTAAATGTAATCAAGGCTCTACAAAAGATATGACGACGGATACCGTGAAAGATTTTTGTATTATTAAGCAACAATTTATTGTCGCAGAAATTAATCAAATTAACCCCAAAAAAATTATTTTTTATACACATTCCAATTATGATAAATATCTAAAAAAGATTTTTCAAATTGAACGAGAAAGTCACTTGATGGTTCAATTAGGCAAAAAAAAGGTTGATTTTTGGTTTTTTGTAATAAATTTAAATGGGAAAAAGATTTCATGTTTGCGAACGGGGCATCCAGAAAGGAAAAAGAAATTAGATTTTGTTAAGACAACTGTTCAATTTCTCATATCATAAAGATAAGTGTCAGTTAAATTTAAACCAAGGACTTATTTTTTTATGAGTCCTTGGTTTAATAATAGGGGGAGGGAATAGTTTAAAGCTTAATTAATTCAACCTCCTTATTGGGTAAATCTTTAACCCCAAGGCCAAGAGAGGCAAGCTTATCCCTAATTTCATCAGATTTTGCCCAGTTTTTGGTTGCTCTTGCTTCTTTCCTTTGCTCGAGTAAGTCGGCAATTTCAGGTGTGATTTCAATTGATTCAGGCTTTTTAGCTTCCACATCTTTAAGTTTTAAATTAAATACACTATCTACATGCATTAAATAAGAAAGGCGAATATTTTCAGATTTTTTATTGTCTTTAATAACGCCCCACATATGCGAAATTGCTAATGGTGTTTTAATGTCATCAAATAAGTAAGCATTAAATTCAGATTTTAATTTTTCAAGTTCGGTTAATTCATCACTTGAAAGGGTTGTGTTTTTAACTTTTGCTTTAAATTCAGCGACATAATCTTTCAAATTTTCATAAGCTTTTTTAGCTCCATCCATTGCTTCTTCAGAAAAGATAGCTGAACTCCTATAATGTGAGGTAATGGTGAAATATTTGTAATGCATCGGTTCATAGCCCATTTCTTTTAATGTGTCAATGGTTGTTTTGCCACCTGTAGATTTGCTCATTTTCCCAGCTTTTGTGTTTAAAAACTCCATATGAATCCAGAAATTGACCCACTCATGCCCTAAATGAGCCTCACTTTGTGCAATTTCATTTTCATGATGAACAGGAATGTGATCAATCCCACCACAGTGGATGTCAATGCGTTCGCCAAGATATTTTGTTGACATAGCAGAACATTCAATATGCCAGCCAGGGTACCCACGTCCCCAAGGGCTATCCCATTGTAAGATTTGATTTTCAAATTTTGAGGAAGTAAACCACAAAACAAAATCAGATGCATTGCGTTTATTTGTGTCTTGCTCCGTTCTAGCCCCGTGTTTTAAATCATCACGATTTTGGCCAGAAAGAGCTCCATATTTTTCAAATTTTGCAGTATCAAAATAAACATTCCCATTTGAAAAATAAGCAAAACCCTTATCTTCCAATGATTTGACGAATTTAATCATATCTTCAATATGTTCGGTTGCACGACAAACAATAGTTGGACGTTTAAGATCGAGTTCGCTTGTATGACGGAAAAAAGTATCTTCATAATGACGGGCAATTTCCATAACACTCTTTTTTTCTCGTTCAGCAGCAATGAGCATTTTGTCTTCCCCATCATCACTGTCGTTTGTTAAATGGCCGACATCAGTCACATTCATAACATGTTTTACTTTGTATCCAGCAAGGCGGAGCGTATTTGCGATTAAATCTTCAAAAATATATGTGCGAAGATTGCCAATATGTGCATATGAATAAACGGTTGGACCACAGCAGTACATGGTAACCATTTTTTCATTTAATGGTTTAAATTCTTCTTTACTTCTGGTTTTTGTGTTATATAAATAGACGCTCATTTTTTTGTTCCTTTATTTAAAATGAAAAGGCGGTTTTTAAAGCCGCCTTTGGAAAAGTCATATTGCTGAAAAACAGCCCAAGGCGTAAGACTTAGGATGATTGACAACAGCAACAGTTTTTAAATTTAATAACCATATAAATCCTTTATAACTTTTCCTATATATTGCAATATATTCATTGTATTGTCAAGCAATTATTTTATTATTTTGTCCCCGTAGAGCCAAAACCACCACAGCCTCTATCTGTATTTTCTTCAACTTGATCGGTTTCTTCAATCACAGCTTGAATAACAGGGCAAATCACAGCTTGTGCGATACGTTCCCCAGGATTAATGGTAAAAGGTTCCTTGCTTAGGTTGATTAAGGGTGTTTTAATTTCACCACGATAAAGAAAATCAACAGTCCCAGGAGAATTAATAATGCCAATACCGTGTTTGGCAGCTAATCCAGAACGTGGTCTGATTTGCATTTCAAAATTAAAGGGAAGGGTCGTGTCGGGTAGCATTTCCATTTTAATGCCTGTAGATATCAATTTAAATTCATTTGGTTGTAGTGTTATTGGCTCATCAATTGCAGCCCTTAAATCAAAGCCAGCATCGCCAGCGTGTTTGTAGGCTAATCTGTCCCATTCCTTTTTATATGAAGGCAAATACTCAATTTTTATTTTAAACATTATTCATCCTTTTTTCTTGTTAAACTGTAGGCAATACTCTAGTAGAGAGTTTTTTGTTTGTCAAATAAAAAAAACATTAAAAATGTATTGATTTTTTCGAATAAATCTATATAGTAAAGCTTATATTTTTTTATTTATAAAGGAGATGAAAATATGTTTATTTCAAATGCTTTTGCACAAACAGCTGAAACTGTGGCACAAACGGGTACTTCAGGCGGTGAATGGATGCAGGTGCTTTTTCAATTTGCACTGATTTTCTTTGTGCTTTATTTTTTATTGATTCGTCCACAACAAAAAAAGTTTAAAGAACATGAAAAAGAACTAAACAGCATTCAAAAAGGATCAAAGGTTGTTGTGGCGGGTGTGATGGGTACTGTCACAGCTGTTATGGATGACAAAATTAAAATTGAAGTTGCAAAAGGTGTTGAAATTACAGCTGTTAAAGCGTATGTTTCTCAAGTTTTGACGGATAAAGAATAATTAAAGGATAAAATATGTTTGGATATTCTAAAATAAAAATATGGACTGTTGTGGTAACAGTTGTTTTAGGGATTTTATTTGCAATTCCTAATTTTTTGCCACAAAGCACATTATCAAAATTGCCAAAAAATGTACAAGAATGGTTTAAACCCATTACATTAGGACTTGATTTGCAAGGTGGGTCTTATTTGTTAATGGAGGTAGACACAAATGATTTGTTAAAAGAAAGATTAACAACTTTGGCAGATTTAACCCGTTCAGAGTTGCGTCGGGCAAAGGTTCGCTTTGCGGGGCTTTTAGTTGTCGATAATCAGATGAATGTTCGTATTTTAAATGCGGCAGATTTAAATACAGCTAAAGAGGTTATTCGCAAGATTGAACCAACGTTATTGACAATTGAAAACGAGGAAAGCACACTCAACGTTTCTTATACCGAAAAAGCATTAGAAGAAATGAAACGTAAAGCTGTGGAACAATCGGTTGAAATTGTGCGTCGCCGTATTGATGAATTAGGAACAAAGGAACCGCAGATTCAGCAACAAGGACTTGACCGAATAGTTATTCAATTACCAGGGGTCCAAGATCCATCTGAAATTAAGGCTTTACTTGGAAAAACAGCAAAGATGACATTTCATTTGGTTGATGAAGAAACAACACCACAAGCTGCACAAATGGGTAAATTATCCCCTGATTCAATGTTGATGACAGGTGATGAAACGGGATATATTGTCTTAAAACGGCGTGTTGTTGTGAGTGGTGCTCAGTTAGATGGGGCAAAAGGCAGTTATGACGAAAATGGGGCTCCAGCGGTGTCGTTTAGTTTTAAAGCAGCTGGTGCAAAAGAATTTGCCAATGTGACGCGTGAAAATGTGGGTAGACGCTTGGCCATTGTTTTGGATGGCAAAGTGTTAAGTGCCCCGACGATTAATACGCCGATTACGGGTGGTCAAGGTATTATTACGGGAAATTTCTCAATGCAATCAGCAAATGATTTGGCTTTAATGCTTAGAGCAGGGGCTTTGCCTGCACCACTCGTTGTTGTAGAAGAAAGAGTTGTTGGTCCTGGTCTTGGTGAAGATTCAATTAAAGCAGGAACAGGAGCTTGTTTAATCGGATTGGCATTTATCTTTGTATTTATGTTAATTGTTTATGGCTCATTTGGGATTATCGCGGATATTACTTTATTGGTGAATGGTATTTTATTGCTCGCATTACTCAGTTTATTAGATGCAACATTAACGCTTCCTGGTGTGGCAGGTATTGCTCTTACGCTTGCTATGGCTGTTGATGCAAATATTTTGATTATGGAACGCATGAAAGAAGAAATTCACCACGGTATCAAAAATCCACAAGAAGTTATCAAACGTGGTTTTGCAGGATCTTTTTCCGCAATTTTTGATGGACAATTAACAACATTGTTTGCAGCACTTTTCCTCTTTATGTTGGGGTCTGGTTCTGTCCGTGGGTTTGGTATCACCTTAGGCCTTGGTCTTGCAACAACAATGTATGCAGCAATTGTTGTGAACAAAGTTATTTTTATGATTTGGTATAATATCAAAAAACCAAAAACAATGAATATATAAGAGGTTATACGATGTTAAAAAAATTATTTAGAAAAAGAGATTATCATTTTGATTTTATGAAAATTCGAAAAATTGGATTTTCAATTGCAATCGCTTTGGTTATTGCAAGTATTTCCTCTTTTTGTGTTAAAGGATTAAATTATGGAATTGATTTTCAAGGTGGGATTTTGGTTGAAGTATCATCTTCCAACCCAGTTGATATTGCAAAAGTTCGTCGAGATTTGAATGGATTGAAAGATTTATCCATTCAAACAGCTGGATTAGACGGGCAGTTGCTTTTAATCCAAGCACAACCTGAAAAGGGTGAAACTGGGGCTCAAGTGGTTGAAAAAATTAAATCCATTTTAGGTACAGGTTATACCTATGAACGGGTTGAGGTGATTGGACCAACCATTGGGGAGGAGTTAAAACACAATAGCTTATTAGCCTCAATTTTAGCTTTGATTGCGATTGCGGTTTATATTTGGTTCCGTTTTGAATGGCCATTTGCTATTGGGTGTTTAATTTCATTAGCATTTACATTGATTGTTGTCGTTGGTTTATTTTCAACCTTTGGGTGGGAATTTGATATGGTTGTTGTAGCAGGTATTTTATCCCTCGCAGGGTATGCTTGTAATGATACGATTGTCACCTATGACCGTGTGCGTGAAAATTTGAAAAAACACCGTGCCAAACCAACAGATGATATTCTTAATCAAGGGATTAATGAAACGCTTTCTCGTACAATTTTAACGGGGATTTCAACTCTTGTAATGATTTTTGTTTTGCTTGTCATGGGTGGAACAACGCTGCGTGGATTTTCATTATCTTTGTTCTTAGGTATTTTATTTGGTACCTTTGCGTCAATTTTTGTAGCAGTTCCAATGCTCAGATATTTTGACATTAAAACGCTTGGTGATGAAACCGCTGGTGCTTTTAAAGCAAAAGAGTAATCATAATACCAGACAGATAAAAAGGGCATCTTTTAGATGCCCTTTTTGTATGTGAGTGGTAAAAATAAATATGTTTTTGAATAATTCTCTTGAAATTTTCAGTTTGTTATGCTTATTACGGTTTATCGTTACCAGGTGATTTGTTATGGTTGCTCGGATTACCTGCAGGGACAAGACATAATGATGTTGTCATAAAATATGAGTTAAAAGATCAAAAAGGAAACATATATTTTTCAAAAAAATATTCTGCACATAAAAAGTCATATCAAGGATTATATTATAATTTAGATATGGGAAATTTTGAGTCACTTATGAAAGATATAAATATCAGATTCATAAAGGATTTAAATGAAGTTGTGGAAAAAATAAAATTAAAAAAATAATTAAAAAGGGGGTATTTTTGCTAGATATCCTCTTTTCACCACACAAATAATTCTTATTTGTCTTTATTTACAATAAAAATGAGACCCTTTTTCAATATCTTCTGGTTTCATTAGATGGGGATACTTTTTAATAATTTTACGATAGATAAAACACTTATCATTGTACATTTTTTTGGGTATGTTAAAGGTTTTTAAAAGTTCTGATTTTGCATAATTGGTTGTTGCATAACAATTTCCTTGATAATTATTATCGCTATGAACACGAAAGGCAACAATTGGTTCCTTACTCTCAATTTTGATGATTTTTGCCCCTTTTTGTATCATTTGAATCCAAAAATAATAATCTTCGGCACAAATCTGATCTTCTTTATATAAGATATTATGTTTTTTAATAAAATCAAGTTTAAATATATTGCCAATATTACCTAAACGGTTTCCCTCTAAAAACTCATGTATATCATAATGCCATTCGAAAAATTCCTCTATGTTATTAAAATTAAAAGCTGTTTTTTTGGGAATTCCTAAATCGAAAGTTGGATGATTTAACATAAATTCAACTTCCGTTTTAAGCATATCGGGAAGGGCAAAATCATCACTATCTAATAAAACAGCATATTTTCCCCTTGCATGCTTGAGAGCTGTATTTCTAGCTGCAGAAACGCCTTTGTTTTTATCGTGATGATAAACTTTTATCTTCTCGCTTTGTTTTTGATATTTTTTTAAAAGAGAGACTGTTTTATCCTGTGAACCATCATTAACGATAATAATTTCAAAGTCTTGGAATGATTGCTTTAAAATAGAATCAATTGCTCTTGGTAATAAATAGGCACGATTATATGTGGGTATAATAACAGAAACAAGCGGGTGTTTATCATATTGAAACAGACAACCTATTCCAATGGATAATATTGACACACCTATAAATAATATTTTTTTTGTTGTTAAACGCATTTTATCCACTTAATGAATAAAAAGTCCCTCTACATGAACTGTCCAATTTTTAGGGTGCAGTTCAATATAGAGGGACTTTTTTTATTTACTTAATAACAAAGTTTACAAGACGGTTAGGGACATAAATTTCTTTTAAAATTTCTTTTCCCGCCATAAAGTTTTGAGCTCCGTCCGTTGCTTTTGCTGCTTGAATAACATCTTCTTTTGAGATTGTAACAGGCACGGTTATGATTGCCCGTTTTTTACCCATTACTTGAACAACAATATCCATTGTATCAGACTTTGTCATTGCCTCATCATATGATGGCCAAGCTTCATGAGCCAATGATTTTGTATGTCCCAGTCTTTCCCACAATTCTTCAGCAACATGTGGTGCTAGTGGAGCTAATAGAAGAACAAATTTTTCCATATCAGCCTTAGCAACTGGTTCATTTGACTTATAAACAGCATTGATAAATTCCATTAATTTTGCAATCGAGGTGTTATAGAGCATCTTTTCCATATCATCAGTAACACCTTTAATGGTTTTATGCATCAATTTTGTTAATTCAAGTGACCCTGTTTCTTGAATTTTCCCATCCATATCAAATAAGTTCCAAAAACGTTTGATAAAGCGATTAACCCCGTTAATACCATCATCAGCCCATGGTTTTTCAGCTTCAATTGGTCCCATAAACATTTCATACAAACGCATTGAATCTGCCCCATAATCGTTAATCACATCATCAGGATTGACAACGTTATAGCGAGATTTACTCATTTTTTCAACCTGCGTATTAACTTTGATACCTGTTTCTTTGACAAACCAATCATTACCTTTGCGTTCAACTTCTTTTGGATAATAATATTTCCCATTATCATCACGGTATGAATAAGCTAAAACCATCCCTTGATTGACGAGCTTTTTAAATGGTTCATCACATGAAACAAGGCCAGCATCAAATAAAACTTTTTGCCAGAAACGAGCGTACAAAAGGTGCAACACAGCATGCTCAACACCACCAACATACACATCAACAGGCATCCAATATTCATCGGCCTCTTTACTCCAAGCTTGTTCATTATTGTGTGGGTCACAATAACGCAAGAAATACCAAGATGATCCTGCCCATTGAGGCATTGTATTTGTTTCTCTTTTTGCGGATTTACCCGTTTCAGGATCGGTTGTGTTGACCCAATCTTCAACACGAGCCAATGGTGGCTCTCCATCAGCTGTTGGCTTAAATTCAGCCAATGGTGGAAGTAAAACAGGCAAATCTTTTTCAGGTAATGACTTAATTGAGCCATCTTCTAAATGAATAATTGGGAATGGTTCACCCCAATAACGTTGACGGGCAAAGAGCCAGTCACGCAATTTGTAGTTGACAGTTCCTTTGCCAAGACCTCTTTCTTCAAGCCACTCAATCATTTTTGCTTTTGATTCTTTGACGTGTAACCCATTTAAAAAGCTTGAATTCACAAGAGGACCATCCCCTTCATAAGCTTCTTTTGAAATATCACCGCCTTGAATAACCTCTTTAATTTCAATATGAAAAGCTTTAGCAAAATCATAGTCACGTTGATCATGTGCAGGAACAGCCATAATTGCACCATATCCATAATCACCTAAAACATAATCAGAGATATAGACAGGTATTTTATCACCATTCACAGGGTTAATTGCATAAGCCCCTGTGAATACGCCTGTTTTTTCTTTTGCTTCAGCAAGGCGATCTTGAGTTGATTTTTTGCTTGCTTGATCAATATAAGAAAGAACAGCCTCTTTTTGGTCTTCTGTCATAATTTCTTTAACGAGAGCATGCTCAGGTGCCAAAACACAATAAGTCGCCCCAAACAGTGTATCTGGACGGGTTGTATAAACAGTAAACTCAATATTTTTCCCATCAATTTTAAATTTGACATCTGCACCTGTTGATTTTCCAATCCACTCACGTTGCATTGTTTTAATGCTCTCTGGCCAATCAACTTTATCAAGTCCTTCTAAAAGTTTTTCAGCATAGGCGGTGATTTTAAGCATCCACTGACGCATTGGTTTTCGAATAACTTCATCCCCAGTTTCAACATATTTGCCATCTTTGACTTCTTCATTTGCCAAAACAGTCCCTAGTTTTGGACACCAATTGACAGGCGTTGTCACTTCATAGGCAAGACCTTTATCAAATAAGATTTTAAAAATCCATTGTGTCCATTTATAATAACTTGGATCAGTTGTGTTAATTTCTCTATCCCAATCATATGAAAACCCAATCGATTTTAATTGTGAGCGGAACTTGTCCGCATTCATTTTAACCACATCAGCTGGATGCATACCAGAACGTTCAGCATAGCGTTCAGCAGGAAGACCGAAAGCATCCCAACCCATTGGGTGCAAAACATTATATCCTTGCATACGTTTAAATCTGGCAACAATATCAGAAATGGTATAGTTTTCAGCATGGCCAACGTGTAAACCAGCACCTGAAGGGTAGGGGAACATATCTAAAACATAATATTTTGGTTTACTTTTATTAATTTCGGCTTTGAATGTTTTATTATCTTCCCAATATTTTTGCCATTTTTTTTCAATTGCAAGATGATTATATTCTGTCATATTTTCCTCTTTTACAAAAAATTAAATTATTCGCCTTGAGCTAAACGTTCATACAGTTTAAAACGTTTTTCAATTTGAGCTTGTGCCTTTTGAACCAGTTCTTCATAGTGGTCAGGGTTTGTTTGTTTGACGGCTTTAAATCTTGTTTCAAGAGCCATAAATTCCGCCACAGATTTGGTTGGTTTACTATCTAATTGGAATGGATTAAGGCCTTGAGCAGATCTTCGTGGATCAAATCTAAAGAG
>CALARE010000081.1 GCA_937888725.1 uncultured Alphaproteobacteria bacterium
GCACACTTTTTTAGAGCTAGTCTTGCATTTAGTGCTTAAAAACAGAGGAGTTAAAACGAAGTTATGTAGCAATTTATGATAATTTTTCTTTACATTTTATAGACATCTCTTTAAAATAACACTTAATAAAAACAAGATAGAGGCGGATATGAAAGAAGAAGATATTTATAAAATTGCATCTGAATTACTTGAAAAAATTGATACATCTGCAAGTGCGGCTAATGAAATTGTGAACAATTATACGAAAAGCCACAAATATATTGAAGCAGAAGACAGAAAGCTTCTGCTTGATTTAATATGGGGAGCCATTAGAGCAAAGGCAAGACTAAATTATACTTATCCAAATACGAATTGGCTGTTTAAATTACAGATGTTGAAAGAAAAGGGTGTCCCTGATTCTACACATATGCCTATTTCTGTTGCCTTAGAGGTGCAAGAATGGTTTTTAGAACACATTCCTGATGCTGAAAATGAATTAAAGGCCATGCTTGGGACGGCTCCGATTATTTTGCGAGCAAATGGTGATAGAGATAAGATTTTTAAACAATTACAAGCTGAAGGATTTGATGTTTCACTTTGTGAACGATCTCCTTTGGGAATAAGGTTAAATTCTTATACCAACTTAAAAGAGTCAAAAACTTTTAAAAAAGGACTTATTGAAGTTCAAGATGAGGGGGCTCAATTGCTTTCGCTTGAAACAGGGATTAAGCCTAAAGATGATGTTTTTGATTTTTGTGCAGGAGCAGGGGGAAAAAGTCTTATTTTTGCTCAAATGATGCAAAATAAGGGCTTTATCCAAGCATATGATGCTTCATACAAAAGGTTGAGTGAACTTTCAAAAAGGGCTTGGCGAGCCAATGTAAGCATTATTAAACCTGTATTTAAATTGCCCGAGGCACATAAAAAATTTGATTATGTGGTTGTTGATGCTCCTTGTTCTGGTACAGGTACATGGCGGAGAAGTCCAGATTTACGGTGGAGTTTGACGGAAAAACAACTTTATAATATCACATTAAAGCAAGCTGAAATTTTATCTGTGGCTCAAGAATATGTTAAAAATGGGCATTTTTTGGTGTATATTACATGCTCATTGACATTTGATGAAAATGAAAATCAAGTTGAAAGTTTTGTACAAAAATATCCGTCATTTCATATTGTAAAATCCTTTAGATATTCACCCTATAGAACGGGTACTGATGGATTTTTTATGTGTGTTTTGCAAAAAAGGTAATGTAAAATGATAAAACCAATTTTAAGTGCTGTGGTATCTGTTGCTGGAACGCATTTGTCAGACGATGAAAAATATCTTTTAAATCAATATAATCCATTAGGTGTTACGCTTTTTGCAAGGAATATTGAAACGCCAGATAAAATAAAAA
Source organism: uncultured Alphaproteobacteria bacterium (assembly GCA_937888725.1). GTDB lineage: Bacteria > Pseudomonadota > Alphaproteobacteria > CAAHEQ01 > UBA3637 > RGIG4140. Next base: position 1,380 of record CALARE010000081.1, read on the forward strand.
TATTAATTCAAGAAATCAAGGATACGCTTGAAAGAGATGATGTACTTATCGGCATTGATCAAGAAGGCGGGCGGGTTGCTCGTTTAAAACCGCCATATTTTCGAGAATATCTTTCACAAAGGAGCATTGGGGCATTGCCAGAACAGAAATTGAAAAAGAGAGCCTCTTATTTGCAAGCAACCCTTATCGCAGATGAACTTAAAAGTATGGGTATTAATTTAAACTATGCCCCTTGTGCGGATGTGTTGTTTGAAAATACAGGAAATGTGCTAAAATCAAGGTGTTTCTCGAGTGATGAAAAAGAGGTTTCTACTTTGGCGAAGATCATGCTTAACACATATATAGAGCAGGGGGTTATCCCTTGTTTAAAACACGCTCCAGGGCATGGGCGTGCCACAGTTGATCCGCATTTAGATTTGCCTATTTTAGATGATAATCTGACATTATTAAAAAAAGATTTTTATCCGTTTAAGCATTTGGCGTCAATAGCCCCGATGATGATGACAGCTCATATCGTGTTGACAAAGATAGATGATAAGCCTGTAACACAATCAAAAAAGGTTATTCATCAGATTATTAGAGGCGAGATTGGTTTTGACGGGTTTTTAATCTCAGATGCAATTGATATGCATGCTTTGAAAGGTTCGTTGTCTGAAAAGGTGATGGTATCACTTGAGGCAGGATGTGATGCCATCTGTTATTGTATGGGTGATCTTGCTGGATTAGAAGAAGTTTTAAAGTCAGCTTTGCCACTTTCTGATAAAGGTATGGAGCGATTTTTGAAATTAAAAAGTATTTTATCAGATAAAGAAAAATCACAAAAGATTTCTCAGATTTTAGTTGATGAATATCAGTCTATTCAAAAAAAATCCCCAGTTTTTTCTGAGGATTATGATGCGGTTGAGATATTGCATCGCTTGAAGCAAAAATAGGCTTTATCTATGTTTTCTTTTTGTTATTTTTTTTGATGTAGATTGCTTTTTTGTATCAGCATATAAAATTTCAGATGTTGTGATTTTCTTTTTAAGGGTTGGTTTGAAAATTTTAAGTAAGAACATTCTTGTTATTAAGAATGAACACGCAATGATTAAAAAATAGGATAAATTTTGTTTAGCAAAAACAAGGGCAACAAAAATGAGTAAAAAAATCCGCAATGCTGATGAAATAAATTGAATGAGTGCTTTTTTCTTTGTGTTATTTAGAATGCAAATTGTTTGCCAAAGTAAGAAAAGATAAACAATTGCAAGCGAAGAACCGATTAATCCGTATAAACAAAAATGATTTAAAGTAAGGGCTGTTGTGTTCATTATTTTATCCTTTATTTAGAGTTCGAGTATTTCTTTAACTTTTTCAAGTAACGTATTCAATTCAAATGGTTTTGGTATGAATGAGTTGTCTATTGTTTCATTTGAGCTATGTTTAGCCATATCATCGGAATATCCACTCATTAAAATGGTCTTTAATTTAGGGTATACCTCTCTTGCTTTTTGAATGAGTGTTTCACCATCAATCCCAGGCATAATCATGTCTGTAATAAGTAGATCAAAATCATTTCTTTTGGATAAAATTTCAAGTGCTTGCTCAGCATTCGCACACTCTGTAACGGCAAAACCGTTTGTTTTGAGTATTCTTGCTACGACAATACGGACACCATCTTCATCGTCAACTAAAAGAATTTGTGGTGTTGCAGAAAGTGGTGTAAATACAGGGCGGATATGCTTATGTTCTTTGTGCTGGATTGTTTGTTGATCTGTACGTGGTAAATAAATGACAAAGGTTGTGCCAATCCCTTTTTCGCTATCAACAGAGATGTAACCACCAGCAGCTCTAATAATACCATATACAGTTGAAAGACCCAAGCCTGTGCCAGAACCAGTTGCTCCTTCCTTGGTTGTAAAGAATGGTTCAAAAATATGCGGTAAATGTTCAGCAGAAATACCGTTCCCATTATCAGCAACAATAATTTTAATATAATCCCCTGATTGAATCATATCATTACCACAAGGTTTGGCTTTTTTTAGTCGCTCTTTTGTTGCTGATATTTTAAGAATACCTCCCGTTTTCATGGCATCCTTGGCGTTGACCGCTAAATTTAAAAAGATTTGTGTGAGTTGGTTCGGGTCCATTTTGACATAACCTAAATGACGTTTCATGTCTGTTTTAAGGGTGACAAATGGTGATATGCTCCGTTGTAATAAGGATGACAAATCGATAAAGGCATCATGAAAGTTTAAAAGTTCAATTTGAGATGGTTGCTTTCTTGAAAAGGTGAGCAATTGTCCAACCAATCCAGCTGCTTTGTTAGCATTCCCCTTTATTTGCATGATGTCTAAAAAAGAGGGATCATTTGTGTTATGCCGTTGCAAGAGTAAATCGCAAAAGCCAATGATGGCAGTTAATAAGTTATTAAAATCATGTGCAATACCCCCAGCGAGTTGGCCAATGGCTTGCATTTTTTGTCCGTGTGTAAATTGTGCTTCAAGATTTTTGCGTTCAGAGGCGTCAATCAGATAAAGAAGGAAATGGTCTTTTTCGGGGGTTGTAAAATTGATAAATACATTAAAAGTTTTTGCCCCATATTCTGGTGAGCTAATAACTTCAATATGTTCTGTCTTTGAAAGGCCTGAAATCATTTTTTCAAATTTTGAAGCTAAAACATCACGCGTCCCATCGGATAGCATTTCTAAAATATTTGGTTTAAGGGGTGTGTTATTCCCTTGTTTGAAAGTATAAAGAAATGATTTATTTGTCTTTAAGATTTGATAAGTTAATGCATCAATGACCACAAGGGGTAAGGGTGATTCATCGAATAAGTATAATGATGTTTCGATATTTGCTGTATCTTTTTGTTGTAAGACGCCTGAAAAATACACTTGATTATGGGCTTCAAAAGGACGTTGGTATACAGATATATGGCGGACTGCATTTTTTGTTTTAAATGGAAGTGTCCCTTGCCAAAAACCTCTAAAATCAGGTGACCCGTCATAAAAAAAGGTGGCTAAATTTTGACCCAGTGCATTTTCAAAAGAGGTGTTTGTTAGCAAGCAAAAAGCTTTGTTTACATAAATAAGTGTTCCATTTTTGTCCGTTAAATAAACAGGATCTGAAAATGAACTTAACACACTAGACATAAATTCCAATTGTTTTGTTAAGCTTAAATGAATGGCATATTCAGGGGATTTATCTTTGGCTATTATAAGCAAATTATTTTTGATACGTTTAATTGAAACAGAATAGACACACTTTGGTGTTATAAATTCCATATCAATTGGTGTTTGCGTGCAATATGCATCAATTAATTTTTGAACACTTTGCGGATTATCGGAATCTTTTAAAAAAGAAAAGGGATTTTCCTTTTCTCCAAAAAGGTCTTTCCCTTTTTGATTGCTTGCAAGAACAGTATTGTTCAGTGCACGAATTTGTCGTGCATCGTCCTCAACATTTAAGAGTAATTCAAAATATTTTTTTTTCGTGTCCCAAAACATATTTGTATCATAACAAGAGTTTTTTTTAAAATCTACAAAAAAATGAATTTAAAAAATTTTTTCGTCATAAAACTTTCTTTTTTTCTTGCTTGCAATTTTAAGTAAAATATTATAAAAGAATTTTATGTTTATTAAAAAATGAGGTGAAACTATGGAAAAAGAACAAAAAGAAGCAATTAAAGAGTTGGCTGAATTATTGCATGAAAATAATTTGTCAGAGATTGATTATGAGTCAAATGGCGTTCATATTCGGATTGTGGGACCTAAAGCGACCTCAACGGATATTTGTCAGGTAGCACCAGCATCTGTGCCAGTTGTTCAAACAGCATCTGTTCCTGCTGTTCATGAAAATAAACCTGTGACAGTTGCATCAAATGATATCTTGTCGCCAATGGTTGGTATTGTTTATTTGTCAAAAGATCCACAATCTCCTGCATTTGTAAAACCTGGGGATAAGGTTTCAGTTGGGCAAACCATTTGTTTGGTTGAAGCAATGAAAACTTTTAACCCTATTAAAGCAACAAAAGCAGGTGTTATTAAAGCTGTTTTGGTTGAAAATGGTTCTCCTGTTGAGTATAACCAACCTTTATTTAGTATGGAATAAGAATGTTTGAAAAAGTTTTAATTGCAAATCGTGGTGAAATTGCATTACGTATCCACAGAGCGTGTCGTGAAATGGGTATTAAGACTGTTGCAGTCCATTCAACAGTTGATGCAGATGCGATGCATGTAAAATTGGCTGATGAAGCTGTTTGTATAGGGCCTGCTACGGCAAAAGAGTCTTATTTAAATAAGGCAGCAATTATATCAGCTGCTATGATGACGGGTGCTGATGCAATTCATCCAGGCTATGGTTTCCTTTCTGAAAATGCTGATTTTGCAGAGATGGTTGAAGCACATGGTATGACGTTTATTGGTCCAAGTCCTAAAATGATCCGATTAATGGGTGATAAAGTAACCGCAAAAAAAGCGGCTATTGAGTCTGGTCTTCCTGTTGTTCCTGGGTCAGATGGTGATGTGAAAACAGCTGAAGAAGCACTCGCTTGGGGTGAAAAGATTGGTTATCCCGTTATTGTCAAAGCTGCAGCTGGTGGCGGTGGTAAGGGTATGAAAGTTGCTAAAAATGCAACAGAAATGGTTGAAGCATTTACATTGGCGAAAAATGAAGCAAGAAACTCTTTTGCCAGTGATGTTGTCTATATTGAAAAATATTTACAAACGCCACGTCATATTGAAATTCAAATTATTGCAGATAATTTTGGCAATGTTGTTCATTTAGGCGAACGAGATTGTTCATTGCAACGGAATCATCAAAAGGTGTTGGAAGAAACGCCATCTCCTGCTTTAAATGCTGAAGAAAGAAAAAAAATTGGTGAAATTGCTGTTAATGCAATGAAAAATTTGGGCTATACAAATGTTGGCACTATCGAATTTTTGTATGAAAATGGCGAATTTTACTTTCTTGAAATGAATACGCGTGTTCAAGTTGAGCACCCAATTAGTGAAATGGTAACGGGTGTTGATATTGTGCGTGATCAATTGCGTGTTTCAAGTGGGGCAGCACTTGGTTATACACAAAAAGATATCAAATTTTCGGGCCATGCGATTGAGTGCCGTATTAATGCCGAAGATTCTGAAACATTTATCCCTTCGCCAGGTACTATTGGTTTATGGCATACGCCTGGTGGGTTGTCTGTTCGTGTTGATTCTGGAATGTATACGGGTTATAAAGTGCCAGCTTGTTATGATAGTATGGTCGCAAAGTTAATTGTGCATGGACGTACAAGAAATGGAACTTTGATGCGTTTGCGACGGGCACTGGAAGAATTTGTTATTGATGGTATTTCAACAACAATTCCACTTCATCAACGGATTATTTCTCAACCAGAATTTATTGATGGTGAGTATAATATTCATTGGTTGGAACAGTTTATTAAGTCAACAAAAAATGACGATATAGATGAATAAAAAATATTAAATTTATTCAAATAGTTGTTTTTTATAGTTTATGTAATAAATGAAATCAAAAATCGCCACAAAAAAGTGGCGATTTTAATATAAAAGAACCACTTTTTAAAGTGGTTCTTAAAAAATCAAAATTAGCGATAAATAATTTCACCAACCTTGTTGCAATGGGGGCAAACTGGCAACCAACCATGGACGGATTGAGAACAAGATTTACATGTCCAACCAAATTTATCCTCTGTTTCAAGTGCTTTTTGTTCCCACTCTTTTGCTTCTTGTTCGTGGTGCCAACCTTTGCGACTAACATCTGCCATCATATAGGCAACTTTTTTTGTCAGTGGATAAGATTGTAAATAAGCGGTTAAAGTTTCTTTTGCTAAACGCCATTGTTCAGTTTTAATAGCTGTATCAGCCAAGGCAATGAGAGAAATTCTAAATTCCTTATTTTTAGCAATAAGCTTATTGACAGCTTTTAACTGTTTTTCAGCGGACTGTGTTTTAAATAAATCCATATAAGCTTCGTAAACATCCCATGACGGCTCTTTATTCCATGATGTTATTAGAATATTTGTCGCAGATTCTTTATTTTCCTTTGCATAAGCAATCGCAAAAGCTGGACATATCTTATCGAGTTGATAAGCTTCTTTTATTTGACCTTTCATAAATAAAAGTGATGCTTTTTGGTTTGTATATTCTTCTTTAGAAATTTGTTTTAATTTTGAACACTCATCAAGCAAATAAAGTGCTTTATCCCAATCATTTTGTATAATTGCAAGTGTATAGCTTTCTTGAATAACCCAATGGATTTGTGGGAAAATACGTTCTGCTTTTGCAAGGATGAGTTCACATTCTTTTAAATTACCTTGTTGTTTTGCTTCAAAATAAAGGCCTCGCAAACCTGATAATTCTGTTTCTTTTTCTTTTGAAAGTTTTTCAAAAACCTCTTTATTTGGTTTAAAAAGAGCATTTATAAGTAACTGTCTGACATCATTCTTGGAAAAAAGGCTCTCTTTTTGTTTTAAAATCTTTTTAATGGACTCATTGTTTTGATCCAAAATGGTATTTAAAACAAAAGTGAGATAAGCTTCTTTTTTTTCATAATGTGACGATTGTCGTCTTTTTTTATACCCAAACAAATAGTTGAAAGGTTTTTTGATAAGTTTGACTATATAAAAACATATCGCTAGAAGAATAATAAATAAAACAGCTGACAATGTAATTTCATAACCAAAAGCGATAAAAGTGATATTCCAATTTTCTTGAACGATTAGAAAGCCAGTTAAAAACATAGCTGCCATAAATAAAATAAGCTTCAACATGTTATTCTCCTTTATTTTCAAATGATAAAATAAGCTGATCGATACTGTTTTTAGCACGATTATAGATAGCAGCTTCTCGATAAAAATCAGTCATTTTTTGTTGCATAAGGAGTGGCAATTTAGTCACATAATCAACAGCTTGTGAAATATTTTGTTTATAAATTTCATTTTGAGCTCTATGCAAAATATCTTTTGGCGTATCATCAATAGGATTAATTTTTCGTATTTCAATTAAAGTGGCTGGAATTGCTTTTAAATATGCAATCCAATTGGGATTATTTTCTTTATAATAAGCAATGATAGCTTTTTTCTTATTTTTTAAAAATGCATTTTTTACATTTTCAACAGCACTTTGGTGGCTTAAGCAATAAGGAGATAAATTATTTAATACATCAGTTGCAAAAATAGATTTATATGATGCATTTAATAGTTTTTGGTAATCTTCATAACAGCTTGTTTCTGTTAAAAAATGTTCTTTAAATTGCAAGGCATCAAGTAATGTAAATCCATCCATTTGTGTTTGTTGTTGCGGTTCTTCTTGCGTTGTGGAGGAGGGGCTATTAAGTGATAGCTCGTTTGTAATAGGTTCATTGGTTTTGGTATCTATATTCTCTTGTTTAGGGGCAACCTCATTTGCTGGTTGAGATTGAATACGCACAGGATTGATAAACGGCGTTGATTGTACAGACAAATCAATGCTGTTATTTTGAGATTGAAAAGAAGATGGTTGAGAAAGAATATTTAATTTTTTTGTTGCTATAACAGGGCTTTTTAACGGTTTAGATGTTTGTTCTAATGTATGCATTTTATGCAAAACGATTCCGCCAACAAGACAAAGTGCTGCTAGAACGGTGATAAGGGTTGGTTTTATTATTCTTGAAATACCACTGGGTCTTCCCGTTGTTGTTTCATTTGAAAGGCTTTCAGTGATGCCTTCTATTTCATTTAATTCTTTTTTTTGTGGTTTCATTTTTCTCTCCTTATTTTTTCTATATAAAATCATTATAGGTAAAAACAAAAGTGAAAATCAAGTAAAATCATTAAGTATATCGTTTGTTGCAAATTTTTTTAAGATGTCTATTTAATGAGAGTGCAAGGCAAAATAAAGGAAAATTAGAAATGAAAATATTTTTTTATATGTTAGGGTTGGTTGCGGTTTTGTATGTAATTTCGCTTTATTATGAAAATGAACGTGAAAAATCATTTTTTAAAAGAGATTTGCAAGAGGCTGGTGAGCAACTTGTTGATGAATTAAATGATGATTCAATGACTGAAAAGAATGCGGTTAAAACAGCTCAAAAGGAAAATACAACGTTGTTAGATGCGGTTGCAGGGACAATTCAAAATGATATAAGAAGATTAAATGATGATGTTCGAGGTGCGGTTAAATAGACGAAAAAAAACGCTTGATGCAAAATAACACCAAGCGTTTTTTGAAAGATTGATTAATAATTTTCAGCTTTAATATGAAAATATGCTTTTGGATGAGAGCAAACTGGGCACATTTCAGGTGCTTTTTTCCCAATAACAATATGACCGCAATTTGAACATTGCCAAATCATGTCGCCATCACGCGAAAAGACAAGACCATTTTCAACATTTGATAAAAGTTTACGATATCTTTCTTCATGTTCTTTTTCAATTTTACCAACCATATCAAATAAAGCGGCAATTTTTGTAAAACCTTCTTCACGTGCTGTTTGAGCAAAACCAGCGTACATGTCTGTCCATTCATAGTTTTCACCAGCAGCAGCGTCAGCTAAATTTTCGCCTGTTGAAGGGATATCCCCATCATGGAGTAATTTAAACCAAATTTTAGCATGTTCTTTTTCATTGTTAGCTGTTTCTTCAAAAATTTTAGCAATTTGGACATAACCTTCTTTTTTAGCTTTTGATGCGTAATAGGTGTATTTATTACGAGCTTGAGATTCACCAGCAAAGGCTGCCCAAAGATTTGCTTCTGTTTTTGATCCTTTTAAATTTTCTGTCATATTTATTCTCCTTCCTTGTTTTTTTGACAATTGGCACAAATGCCATTAAATAAAATAGTGTGATGTTCGATTGAATATTCATCCGTCTTGATATCTAAATTGGATAAATATGGTATGTCAATATCATATACATTTTTACATTTTTTGCAAGTTAAATGATAATGAGGGTGTGTTTGATAATCATAACAATCAGCTGTATTTGGAATTTTTATATGTAAGAGTTGGTTTTGTTCTTCAAACTGGGCTAAAATACGATAAATTGTTGCAAGACTGATGTGTGGATAGTCTTTTTTTATGAAGTCATAAATTTTTTGTGCTGTTGGATGATTGAGATGAAAAAGAGCCTCTTTAACAAGCATTTTTTGTTTTGTATTTCGTTCCATTTTATCCCTTAATAGTAATAATTCCTATTAAAGAGTATAAAATAATGCCTATTAGATGTCAAGGTTTATTTTGGTTATTTGATAATATCTTGATTAATATGTTCTTTTGAAAATTCACGATAATTTTGTTTGGCTTTTTGAAAGTTGAAATTTTTAAATAATGAAATAAAATCATTTAATTTTTGCTTTAAAAAAAGGACATTGTGTGTATGGCTTAGTATCTCCAATTCAATAAAGGTATATTGGTTGTTCAAAATATCAATCATAATATTATAGGTGATACAATTTTTTTCTTTCGTATAGATAAATCTTTCTTTAAAAACAGTACAATATTTTTCAACCTCGATTCGATGTAGCAAAGACATTAGACGAACTAATTTTGTTTGTGGAAAAGAAAAATTTTTTTCAATTTTTACACAAGTATCATTCCCCACAACCTTTTTACGGGTTAATTCACAAAAGGGGGTATTATTTGTTCTTAATCTCAAACAAGTATTAGGTTGTAAATATTTTAAATTTTTATCTTTAAAATAAATGTCCGTTTCTTTTACTTTTTTTTGAAATTTAAATTGTAATTCTTTTTCAATAAACTGAAAAAGAGCAGGGGATAAGGAACAAAAAAATTTTTCTTCACACTCAATTTGTTGAGGCATTTTTTTTCTTTCATTAAAAAATAATCCTTATTTTTATAGGTGATTTTATTTTTTTATTCAAGATATATTTTTATGTTGACAGTTTGATTTTTTAGGTATATTTTCATTTTCATTCAATAATTTTGTGTTTAATTTATGTGCATTTTATAAATGTGCAAGGTGTTTTATATTTTTAATATGGTAGGAGCAGATAATGTTTGAAAAAAGACTAATGAAGATTAAAAAGTCGATTAAAAAGCACTTCATCCCTAAAATTTTTGAGGTGCTGAAAAAACGCTACACAATGAATGATTTTAAACGGGATTGTATTGCGGCATTAACCGTTGCGGTTGTGTCTATTCCGCTTGCAATGGCATTTGCGATTGCTTCTGGTGTTGGACCAGAAAAAGGCTTGTATACAGCAGTTGTGGCTGGTTTTTTTGTTTCATTTTTAGGTGGGTCGCGCTATCAAATTGGTGGTCCAACAGGTGCTTTTATCATTATTATTTTAGGTGTGCTATCGCAACATGGTTATACAGGGTTGTTGTTAACCATGATTTTGGCAGGTGTTATTTTGATTATTGCGGGATTATTACGATTGGGTACATATATTAAATATATTCCCTATCCAGTTGTAACAGGTTTTACCGCAGGGATTGGTGTTATTTTAATTTCAACGCAGGTGAAAGATTTGTTAGGTCTTTCAATTGAAAATGTGCCTGCGGATTTTTTGGCAAAATGGCAAGCCTATTTTTTGAATTTAAATACAATTAGTTTGAGTACGGTTTTAATTAGTTTTATTGCATTTTTAGCTATTGTTTTGTTAAGAAAAAAATATCCTAGATCGCCATTTTACTTATTAAGTGTCATTTTATCAACCTTAGTTGTTGTTATTTTTGGGTTAGGGGTTGATACGATTGGTTCTCGATTTGGTGCGGTGCCCCATTTTTTGCCCATGCCTGAATTTCCAACATTTCAAATGAATATGCTGTTGAGTGTTATGCCAAGTGCGTTTACAATTGCATTTTTAGCTGGGATTGAATCTTTGTTGAGTGCAAAAGTTGTTGATAGTATGAGTGGTGATAACCACAATCCAAATGTTGAATTGGTTGCACAAGGGACGGCAAATATCGCGGCAGCATTTTTTTCAGGCCTTCCAGCGACAGGTGCAATTGCACGAACCGCAACAAATTATAAGGCAAACGCCTATTCGCCTGTGGCTGGTATGTTGCATGCTGTATTTATTCTTTTGTTTATGCTTGTGCTTGCAGGTGTTGCAAAATATATTCCACTGGCCTGTTTGTCCGTTGTGATGATTTTGATTGGGTGGAATATGCTTAGTCTTGATAAGATTAAAAAACTTTTGACAGCACCAAAAGGGGATAGAAATACATTGCTTGTAACTTTATTGTTAACTGTTTTTGTTGATTTAAATACAGCTATTTCTGTTGGTTTTGTGATGGCAAGTGTGATCTTTATGCACCGTATGAGCCATCAAATTGCAATTGAAAATGAAGATAAACTTTCTAAAGAAAAATTTGGTGGTGAAAACATTAATGAAACATTAGCAGAAAAAGGGGTTGTCGCCTTGCGTGTTTCTGGTCCGCTTTTCTTCGGTGGTGTTGATGAGGTTTCTTTATTTTTAAATCAATTTAAAACACCGCCTCGAGTTTTAATTTTGCGGATGGGACAAGTGCCTCTTATTGATGCAAGTGGTGCAAATTTAATTGTTGAATTTATTAAAAAATTAAAAAAACAAAATACAAAAGTTATTATTTGTAATATCAAAAAGCAACCACGTCGCATTTTGCATCATGTTTTGTTGCAAGAGCGGGTGAATTGGAAAACATTGTCGGTTGCAAGTGATTTTTCAAATGCACTTAAAATTGCAAGAAGGTGTTTGAAACAAATGAAATCATAATTATAAAAAACCACCTCCATTAAAAATTAATGGAGGTGATTTTTTATTTTAATAGTGATGACACCTTATGGATTTGTGATTAGACTTATTCTTGAAATACATCTTCAGTATAATCATTTGTTGTTACAAGTGCTTCTGTTTGTTTTTTTAACAAGTTTTTAAAAATATCACTTTTTGTTAGTACTGGTTTTTTTTGAGGTTTTAAACGTAAAGCTTGTTCATGTTTTTCTTGTTCTTCTTTTGATAGTTTTTTAACAATAAATGAATAGTAATCATTAAAATTTTTAATAGAAAGGTTTTTAAAATATGAAACCAAATAAGAAGTATCAGTTTGTTCATTGATGTTTGAAACAATATCTTGAATTGCCAGCGTAGATTTGGGTTCACTTTTGTTAACAAACGCATCCATTTTTGAGATAATTTCAAGAATGTCATCTTCTTCAAATGAAAGTGGTGATTTTGCTATAGCGTAACAAGATGGAAGTGCTTTAGGGTTTTCAAATAAAGATAAAAAGGATGTTAGACCAGAAAAAAAATAATCATAAGGTATATGAAACAATTGAGCTAGATCCCATAACCGTTCAGCAGTGATCCGATTAATCCCTTTTTCATATTTTTGAATTTGTTGAAAGGTAACACCAAGCATGTAAGCGACATGCTGTTGGCTCAGATTTAAGACTCTCCGTCTTTTTTTGATCATAAAACCAATATATGCATCAAAAGGATTAACCTGGAGTTCGTGAACATTTTGAATAAGTAGGGATAATTCCTCAGTGCTGAGGTTTTCAATGTTTATATCCAGTTTTTTCATAAAAGAACTCCATATTAAATCAGCATAAAAAACAAACAGTTATAATTTTTTATGCCATAATATAATATTTTTTTTGAAAAAACAAGCGTTTTTTGTTTATAGCGGATAAGTTATTGTTTGTTTAAAATTAGATAGTTTTTTCAAATAAAATAAAAACTTCACAGTGGTTTGTATAAATAAATTGGTCGATCCCAATAGCTTTTGTAATTTGCCACCCATTCTTAATAAGTTCGAGACTGTCTCTTGCTGCTGTGATAGGGTTGCATGATATCATGATAATTTTTTTGACTTGAGAAGAAACAAGCGTTTTTGTTTGTTCTTTAGCCCCAGCACGCGGTGGGTCCATTATAACGGCGTCAAATTGATCTAATTCTTGAGAAGATAAGGGATTTCGAAATAAATCACGCACAACACCGTTTAAGCCAAGGCGTTGAACGCTTTCTTTTGCAGAATCATATCCTATGGTTTGATAACCTGCCTGAATGAGAGGAATGGTAAATGTTCCTGCACCACAAAATAAATCGACGACTTTTTTTTCATCGGTTAATGCTGATAGTGTGTGTTGGACAAGGACTTCTTCCCCCGTAACAGAGGGTTGTAAAAAGGCATCAATTGGTAATAGGTTGGGTACCTTTTCTAAAATAGGTTCATTATTGTAGCTAATACGGACAATTAAGGGGGAGCTTGCAAATTCGGCAAGGAGCATCCTAATTGAAAGAGTAGGGGGTTCTTTACCTGTTTTAATATGAATGTCAATTCCATGAGGGGTGTCAAGCAATGAAATATCCCCTCTTGTATTTAGTTGCGTAATAAGGGATTTTAATTGTGGCAAGAGGCTAGATAATTTTTGCGTTAAACAAGGTGCAGTATCCATTGGAATAATTTGATGACTTTTGGGAGCATTAAAGCCGATAATTCCCTTTTTAAATGCAAAGGTTGCCCTGCGTCTTGTCCCAAAAGGAATGGTTATAAAATTATCTAATGTCAGCTGGATTTTGGCATGCATAAATGAATTTATGATAAAATCTTTCTTTTTTTGAACATATAAGTCAAACGGCATATCGAGATATAAACAGCCACCACATTTTGATGCATAAGGACAAGCAGGTTGTTGCATTTTGTAACTCTTTGATAAATTATTGTTTTTTTATTTGTATCATTTTTCTTATCGAAAGTCAATAAAATTCATTGACTTAAACGAAAAAAAAAGATAAATTAGGTAAGATATTGCTAATTTCAACAAAAAGGATTTGAAATGACAGATAGTCAAAATTTAGGACATGAACAACGTCAAGTACGTTTGGCAAAATTAAAAAAGTTGGAAGAAATGGGTATTAATGCATATCCTCAAATTTACCGTCCAACTGAAACATCAGCATCATTGGCTACGAAATATGAAACACTTGCAAATGATACCGTTACGGAAGATGTGGTAAAAGTGGCTGGTCGTATCCGTGCGATTAGAAACTCCGGGATGTTTATTGATATCTATGATTCAACTGGAAAGGTGCAAATTTATACTTCAAAGAATGACAGTTCTGAAGAATTGCTCCAAATGTTAGATTTGTTAGATATTGGGGATATTATCGGTGTCGAAGGGATTGTAAAAAGAACAAAACGGGGTGAACTTTCGGTTAGTTCGATGAAAATAACAATGCTTGCAAAAGCGTTGTTGCCGTTGCCCGAAAAATTCCACGGTTTGACAGATACAGATACAAAATATCGTCAACGGTATTTGGATATGATTACAAATCCCGAAACGACTGAAACGTTGATAAAACGGTCAAAGATTATCACAGCAATTCGCACCCTTTTATTAGATCAAGGTTTGTTGGAGGTTGAAACACCATTGCTTCATGTGATTAAAGGTGGCGCAACTGCAAAACCATTTATTACACATCATAATGCGTTAGATATGGATTTGTTCTTACGTGTGGCTCCTGAGCTTTATTTAAAACGTCTTATTGTTGGCGGTATGGAAGGGGTGTTTGAAATTGGCCGTAACTTTAGAAATGAAGGGATTGACACGCGCCATAACCCTGAATTTACAATGATGGAAATTTATCGCCAATACAATGATTATACGGATATGATGACATTGGTTGAGCAGATTTTTGAAACAGCTGCATTAAAGGTTAATGGGACGACTGATGTTGAAATTGATGGGAAGAAGATTAGTCTTAAAGGGCCATTCCAACGCAGAACAATGGCAAGTTTGATTGAAGAATATGCTGGCGTTGATTTCTTGTCAATTCAATCAGATGAAGAAGCAAGGGCTGTTTGTGATAAATTGGGCGTTCCAGTTGCAGATGATGCTGACTGGGGGCATTGTATGGCGGCTGTATTTGAAGAAAAGTGTGAACAGCATCTTATTCAACCAACGCATGTCATTGATCATCCAAAATCAATTTCTCCGTTGACAAAGGAACATCGTGATGATCCACGATTGGTAGAACGCTTTGAAACTTTTGTCAATACATGGGAAATGTGTAATGCCTATTCTGAATTGACAAATCCAATTGACCAAAGAGAACGTTTTGAAGAACAGGTGAAAGCCAGAGATGCTGGTGATGATGAAGCAGATATGATGGATGAAGATTTTGTAACCGCACTTGAGCATGGTATGGCTCCCACTGGCGGTTTAGGTGTCGGAATTGATCGATTGATTATGATTTTAACATCTAATTTATCCATTCGTGATATCATTGCTTTTCCAACAATGCGAAAAAAATAAAGTTTTGGTTTAAAAAAACTTGCTATTTTGTTTTTTAATGCGTATTGTTACAAAGCGGGTATAATCGTTTAATTAAAAAAGGAGATAATATGAAAAAAGAAGAATTAAAAAAATATCTTGAATTAGATGAACCAATTTTCACGACAAAATTTGCACCACTTTTGGCTCCATATGCAAAGCTTGTCTATTTGGTTGGTTTAGTTATTTTAGCTATCGCTGTTTTTGGTGCACTTGTCACATTATTTACAGGTGGATTTGCTTCAGCTTTCTTAACACTTATCGGGGTGGTTGTTGAATTTATTTTATTCCGTATGTTCTGTGAATTTTTGCTTTCACACGGAAAATAAGGGCTTGTTCTCGTAGCTCAGTAGGATAGAGCACAGGATTCCTAATCCTGGGGCCGTGGGTTCGAATCCCGCCGAGAACGCCATTGCTAAAGAGGGTTTATGTCACACCTTTATTACAATGCAACCAGCGTTTCAATTGATGGTATAGCCATTTTGATAGAGGGGAAGCCTAGAAGTGGAAAATCCTCTTTAGCCTTGTCTTTGATAGAGGATGAAGGTGGTAAGCTTATTAGTGAAGATATCACGTTTTTAACGCTCCAAAATCAAAGGTTGTTTGCAAAGCCAGCTGAGAAATTATCAGGGGCACTTTTTATCAGAGGGATTGGGATATTATCTGTTCCTTATGAAAAAGATTTAACAGAGATAAAAGCGGTTATTCACTTATGTGAAAAAGATGATATCTCTTTGAATCAAAAAACTATTTTAATATCAGGGATTGCGGTTCCATTTTTTGAGTTTATGTGCTATGATTTTGCCTTGACAAACAAAATAAAAGCCGTTATAAAGCTCCTTAAAAAAGAATGGAACTTAATTGAACCTTAGGAGATAAGAATGATTGGTATCGTACTTGTTGCACATTGCAATTTAGCTCAAGAAATGCTCCAAGTTGTAGAGCATGTTGTGGGTAAACAAGAGGGGATTGAATGTGTCGGTATTCAAATTACTGATGATATGGAAAAGAAACGTCACGAGATTTTGGAAAAAACATCTCTTGCAGATACTGGTGATGGTGTTGTTGTCGTGACGGATATGTTTGGTGGAACGCCATCAAACTTAGCTATTTCTATTATGGAAGAACGCAATATTGAGGTAATTTCAGGGATGAATATTCCTTTATTGGTTAAATTGGTACGGGAACGGAATGAAACAATTGCTGACGCAGTTGTAGATGCACAAGATGCTGGCCGAAAATATATCAACATTGCCTCACATTTATTGAAACTTGATTCATAAGATGGAAAAAGAACTTAAAATAGCCATACAAAATTTAAAGGGATTGCATGCGAGGGCAACAGCTACTTTTGTTAAGACGGCTGAGCAATTTCAATCTGAAATAATTGTACGTAATAAAGATGGATTAGAAGTATCAGGCAAATCCATTATGGGTATTTTAATGTTAGGCGTCCCATTGGGGGATGAAATTACTATCAAAGCGATCGGTCCAGATGCTGAAAAGGCTATTGAGGCATTAAAGACGTTGATTGATAATCGATTTGGTGAGGATTAAAAAAAAGCTTGCAATTTATGCAAAAAGGGAGTAAATAAGAGACAGTACATTGGGGTGTCGCCAAGTGGTAAGGCAGCGGATTCTGATTCCGCCATCCGTTGGTTCGAATCCAGCCACCCCAGCCAATAAAAAAAGCCACCTTTAAGGTGGTTTTTTTTATTGGCTGAGTGAGGGGATTTGACCAACGGATGAGTTGGTTCGTTCACGGAGCGTCAGCGTAGTAGATGCCGTAGGCAGTCCCGAGTTCACGAGGGATAAATTGCCCCGCAATTTACAATCCAGCCACCCCAGCCATTAATATAAAATCAGGGATAATTTTTTATCTCTGATTTTATATTAAAAGTTAGAGAGTGATTCAAACCAACGGGGCAGTTGGTTCGAACCGTAGAAAAAAGGCAGGCGGGAGAATGCCAGTTTTGCGAAGCAAAATTTTTCAAGGACAGCGAAGTGAAACAAGCAAATCCAGCCACCCCAGCCAGAGTTCAAAAGTCGTCAGAAATGGCGACTTTTTTGTTATTTTACAAGCACTTAAACTAGTTCGAATGTTTGATATAAAATAAGCCATACCCCAGATAATCTTCGAACTAATTTTACCAAGAATTTAACATTTTCAATGAGTTAGGAAATTTAATATTATACAAATAGGAAGTTTTTATTGACAACAACTTATTTTGTGTATAGCCTTAAAGAGAGATTTACAGGAGATTGTTATTATGTTTTTTTTCAAGAAAAAAATAAGTGAAGCAGGTGCTGCAACCGTTTTCGTATTAAAAGTTAATAAATGGGCTGCTGAAAATGATGCCGCAATAAAAGCCTCTGTGCAAGAAGTGATGTTAGAAAACAAATGCTCTTTGGAACATTTTAAAAAATATTCCGATGAATTGTGGTATGCTACACTTGTTATGCTTATGAGAGCAATTAAAAACTTGTTTCCCGCACCACAAGCACAAAGATTGGAAAGCAAAATATTTGAAACTGTAAGGATTGTGGGTGAAATCTCTCGTTTACAGATATATTTAAATGCGCAGGAAAAATATTTCGACCCACTTAATGCAATACCTTACAAATTAATTAAACGCTGGCTTGGTGAAGATATCAAATTAAGCGCTACGGAGGAAATGTTTATGTGTATGCAAATTAATCATTGCACTATGCCTGTTTGGGGATATTGGAAACAGTTTCAAAAAACATTTAAAATTGTAGAATCTGATGAAAAAGTTGAAGATATTATACGTCCTATATAAGGTAATAATTGATACCAAGAAGTTCGAAAAAATCATCAAAATATTAGCTCGAAAACCGCAAGTCGTCTCCAGCCAATAAAAAAGCCACCTTTAAGGTGGTTTTTTTTATTGGCTGAGATA
>CALARE010000082.1 GCA_937888725.1 uncultured Alphaproteobacteria bacterium
AAACATCTGTTTGTCAATTATTTTAATCATTCATTTAAAAAATGGCAAAAAAGTTTATATTTCGCATTTGCTCAAATTTTTATCTTTATTGTTTCATAAAAAAAACAAACTTTTTTTCACTTTTTTAAAAAAAGTACTTGACTGTTTATTTTTTTTAGGCTATCTTACCACCTATCAAATCTACCAATGACACAATGTCTTATGCGGATATGGCGGAACTGGTAGACGCAACAGACTTAAAATCTGTTGGGACTTTGCTCCCGTGCCGGTTCGATTCCGGCTTTCCGCACCATAAAAAGCACCCCTAAGGGGGTGTTTTTTTGTATGGAAAGACGGGATTGATGTCGGCACGGGACAAGTGCTGGTTCGCTCACGAAGCGACAGCGAAGTGGACGCCACAGGCGGTCCTGCAAGGATGAATTGCCCCTGCAATTCACATTCTAGGCTTGTAGCACCATAAAAAGCACCCCTAAGGGGGTGTTTTTTTGTATGGAAAGACGGGATTGATGTCGGCACGGGACAAGTGCCGGTTCGCTCACGAAGCGACAGCGAAGTGGACGCCGTAGGCAGTCCTGAAAGGATGAATTGCCCTTGCAATTCACATTCTAGGCTTGTAGCACCATAAAAAGCACCCTTTTCTCTACTCAACTTTTTTTACTATATCTCTCAGGCAGAAAAAGTCTTTTTTTTCAAACAAATCATCATTTGTTTGCCAATTTTTTCACATCTTCTTTTTGATCTTCTTCAAACAAAGCATATCCTGATTTAGTAAAAGCTGCTGGTTTTAATTTACCTTCTTTCATCCAATAACGAATACTGGAAGATGGGACTTCACATAAAGTAGCAAATTTTGCAATCGTCATCATATCTTTGCTTGGTTCTTTGGCATTAACATCCAACAAGTCTATCATCATTTTTAAAGAACGGTTTAATGCCTGCAACATAAAGCGATAATAAGGCTCTTTGTTTTCTTTTGTTTGATATGTTTCAAGAGCCGTTAAATAACGCTTTCTGTCAATAGAGCGGATAATAATCGGCCCATAACCATTTTCCATTAAAATGGCATTTAATAATAAACGTGCTGTTCTGCCATTGCCATCAACAAACGGATGAATCGTCACCAATTTAAAATGGGCCTCAATGGCTTTGGTTAAAGCATCTCTATCATTTTGTATTAACCAAGCTCCAAAATTTTTCATTAATTCTGGGACTTTTAATGGATTTGGCAAGACAGTTGATGAACCTGAAATACGAACACGAACAGCCCGATAAAAACCAGCATTTACATCATCTATCCCTGTTAAAATGATTTTATGAATGTGCAAAACAAAATCTTCATCTATTTTGACCTTATTTTGTACTGCCTCCAAGATAAATTCAAAGGCTTTTGCATGATTAACGGCTTGTAAATAATCATTAATCGGTTTGGAACCCAACGTTATTTTTTCTTCAATAGCAAGTTCCGTTTCTCTGCGTGTTAAAGTGTTGCCTTCAATCGCATTGGATGTATAGGCAAGTTCGGTTTTCAGCCATTTATCCAAAGTCTTTTGATTGTCTTTATTATTTAAAAGATTTTGTAATTTTTCTTTATTTTCGGCGATTTTTTGTTTCAATTCTTGCATGAAGGCCCCCACTTTAAGGTTTTGTTATATATTAACTATAAACCTTATTTTATAAAAAGTCAAGTAAAAACTTTAATCTTTTATTATAACAAAAGGTTAAAGTCACTCCTCGCCCTCATTATAACCATAAAAAAAAGACGTCATTATCGCAACGCACTTTGAAGCATAAAAAAAAGGATAAAGTCCTTTTAAGACTTTACCCCTTTATTTTAGGAATAAAAAATTTATTCTCCATTACTTCGCCCTTTTCCAGCCACACGCTTTTTAGGTGCTTGCGTCGCAATTTTTTTCGGAGCTGACGGCTTATTCGCCGTTGTTTTTGAAGTTGCCTTTTGAGCACTCATCTTTTTATCTGTTGCTTTTTCAGCCTCTTTTTGCGGTGTTTTCTTTACTTCTTTTTTTGAAGTTGCCTTTTGAGCACCAGCTGTTTTTGCCACTTTTTTAACTGTTGTTTTTTTCTTCCCCATGTTCAAAAGCAATTCCTTTGCCTGTTCAGCCGTTTCTTCATCACAGGCATTTTCTGCCAGATATTCACAAAATTCTTTTAAATTATGCTTTTCAATGTATTGAAGTAAAGAGAGCCCGTCTTTTGACCGTACACTTGAAAGATCAGGAACTTCATAAACAATTCGTTGAGTTACCTCTTCGATTAAATCCATTTCATATTCATCATCTTCTTCGTCTTCATCATCATATTCATCATCATTTTCTGCTTTATTAGATTTTACACTCTTTTTACTTTTCCAATTATATTTTTCTAAAAGAGTAATTAAAAAATTGTTCCCATCAGCATCTAGAGCCTTTGAAAAATTATTTTGCAAACGCTCACTATCCGTAAACATCCACCCTATATACTCCAAATTGCTCAAATCATTTGAAAAAAGATAGAGAAGTGGCGACATTTTAAAAGCATCTCTTTCATAAAAATCAAAACGTTTATCTTTAGTCATATCTTCCAATATACTATATGTTATATTATCATTTTGACAATAATAATGCAGTACTGTTCGCCCATCTTTATCCTTTTTTTGAGAATCAATATCCCTCAACAGATTCACATCCGTTAAAGAAATAGCCCCTCTATACGAACAATCAGAACCATATTGGACCAAAATCATAGCCAATGTATGACCAAACTTATTTTGTTTGTTTATATCCTCTTTTGAAAAATAAAACTTTTCCCCTGAAAATCTATTATTAAAAACAAATCCTTCTTCATCACGGTAGACACAAGATAGCATTTCTTGAATTTCTTTAGAATTATGACTTTCCACCAACTCACTCAGTGTATCAAGCCATTTTTCAAAAGCACCATTTTCCTGTGTTTGAGCCTTATTCTCGCTTGTTTTAGGTGAATGAGCATCTTCTAACCCCTGCCCTTTGTCAGTTGGCAGCTCTTCTTTTTTTAAAGGAGCCACCTCCTTATTTGGCGTAGGAATAATTGGTTTTTCAACCTTTTTGGGCATCACTTCTTGTGTTTTTTTTACCTCTGGTATTGAAATATTATAAGCCTTGATTAAAAAGGATTTAAAATCTTCCCACACAGAGTTTGTTTTGGCAAGGGGGCGAATCTCGTTATCAAACACATCTTCTGGTATCTCTGCCAATGGTTTATCAGCACCCTTTGGAACAAAAACCTGCCATAACATACCCCAACCTTTGTCATTATCAACAGTTGAAACCGTGTCAGCAATTTTCCCCATCAACTTATCTTGAAATTGATGTAATTCCCCCTTTTCATCCACATAAATCATTGTTTGGGTTAAGTAACAGGTTTTGTCTTCTTTATCTTTCATTAAATTGACAAAATCTTGTGGTGTTAATGTTTCAGAAACATACTTGGTATAAACCCCTGGGAACCCCTTTAATGCAGGGACAACCAACCCACCATCATGCACAATAAGTGGTTTTTTAAGCTGTTTAAACGCTTCTTTCGCTTTATATTTCGCCACATCTTCAATCGTATTATATTGTGGTTCAAGCAAATCTAAATTCACGCTTTCAACCTGAACATCAAGCCCTTCTAATGCATGTGTTAAACTATGAATCTTACCCTTATTAGAGGTTACAATTGTTACTGTTTTTTTCATACAATCACCTTTGTCTAGCTTATTAAATATAATGAGATAATATCATAAAATACCTTTATTTGCAACCCGTTTTCAAATTTTTACAATAAAAAATTGCTCCTTTTATCATAATACGCTCCTCTCATAAAAAAAGAACACTTGGCACTGTTTCAAAACGACCCCTCCCCCTCATCAATAAATGACACCTTGGCCCAAAATGCACAAAAATGCATCACACAAGATGACAATACCCCCGCCCCTTTTGTTCAAAAAAGCATAAATCGATCTTGTTGATAAAAAAATACTTTACACCCCCCTTATAAATATGCTATATTTCCCTCATAGAAATGAGGTATATTATGGATCAATGGGTAACAGATAAGCATCCAGTCAAACAGGTTCAAAAACCTGAAAAAAAGTGCAAAGTTACCTCAAAATGTGCTTCAACGGATTTTTAACGATTAAACAGGCTTAACCGCCTGTTTTTTATTTTTAAGGAGGATAAAAATGAATGAGGAACAAAACGACTTAAATCAAGATAATAACACCCAGCCTATCCCTCAATTTATTATAAATAGCGGTTTGGATGTGACTTTTCACGGGGCTCATTCAAATGGTGAAATTCAAGTCGAAACATCCCTTCTTTCAAATGGCATTTATGAAAAACATTATCAAGATGGAAAATTAATTGAATCCATCTCAAAAATCAAAGATGACAAAGGTGGACGCGTTGAAACAAGATTTAACGCCAAAGGTGAACGCCTTTCTGTCGCTCATTATCAAAAAGATGGTGTCCCCACATTGTTCCAATTTTATAATGGGGATAAGATGGTCGAAAGAACGGAATTTTTCCGCGGTGACGACAATATCTTATTTTCAAAAACAACCAATGAAAAAGGTGAAACCATTCAAGCCGAGCAATATGATGAAAATTATCAAGTCAAAAATTCGGTTCGTCTTGAAGATGGCAAAATCATTCAAGAAAAAGAAACTGAAATGACCGAAAAAGGGTTTAAACTCGTCCGCTTTACCGATTATAAAACCAAACAAATGATGGTCGAAGTGTTCACAAAAGAAGGGAAAGCCGTCGCCGAATATCATTATAAAAATGATAAATTAACAAAATCATTGGAAGTTCGCACAGATGATAATGGTTATGACCATCTAAAACAATGGGATGACAGTGACCCTTCACTTGTTGTTATTAGCATTTTTAACCACGGCACTTGTATGGGAAGACAAATCTATCGCGATGACAAATACATTGGGTTTGTTGAATGTATTCGTGATGCCTCCCCTAATCGTTATGAGGTTTTATTCGATGCACAAGGGAACAAAATCTCTTGTTCAACCTATAATCAAAACAATGAGTTAATTGAAAAAGGGGTTTATGAAAATGGTATTTATCGTATCACGAGTAAAAAAAGCCCACAAAACAACACCAATAACGGTCACGATCGCACCTGTTAATATGATAAGAAAGGATGAGCAATATGTATGATTCAGATTATGATGAAGAATTGTCCAAACAAATAGATAAATTAAAAACAGACTGCAAATGGTTAGATGAAACCGCTACTCCCTTTAAAAAAGGGTTCGAATCTGCCCTGCCCGACACCCCTGGAGAAGATTATAACACCATGCTTTCTGTTGGCGCTTTTTTTGCCCGTAGGAGAATAAAAAAATCACAAAAAAGACCTCTTGATAAGCTTTTAAAAGACATCCTTGATAACAATATGACGATGATTGCTCAAGCGGTTCATTTTGATAATCCAATTACAAAATACAATCATGAATCCTTTCCATCGCTGATTGAATGCGCCGTTTCATACAATAATCCAGTGGCGTTAAAACTCTTATTAGATCACCAATTTACATTTGGCGATAAATGTCCCCAAAGTATTGGCAAATTTCTCTTACCCGCTTTGGTAAAAGAAAAAAAACTCTTTGGTGAATACCCTTGTGCAAAAACTTTGGTCCGAGTAGGCGCCGATGTTCTACAAACTGATTCAAATGGTGAAAGTGCTTTAATGAAAATTATCAAAAATGACATGATTGATATTTTTGACAATTACCACGTCCTTCATGCAATAAACAAAAATTCCCTTACAACCGAAGGGGAACCTATATTGCTTTATGCTGCCAAATACGCGGGGAATGAAATTATATCCGACTTGATGAATTACGATTTTAACATAAGGGATAAAAACCCTAAACAAGAAAATATTCTTCATATCCTTGCCAAACGAGCGAATAAAACTGAATTTATTCAAAAAGCGATTGAAAAAGGGGCAGATATCAACGCTGTGGATATTTTGGGGAATACCCCTTTGCACTATGGTGCTCAAAATGCACAAGATAAAAATGTTGAAATTTTATTAAATGCGGGCGCTTATCCGTTAATAAAGAATAACAATCAACAAACCCCAATGGATGTATTAGCTGCCAACTCAAGTACGCAATATCAGTCGATTGCAAAAATATCAATGCTTTTATCCACTGCAACATCCAAAATTTACCAAGAGTTGTTAGAAAAAAATCAACCCCCTACCCCCTCTGCCCCCACCAACGCACAACATATCACATCACAAAAGCCCCCTCATCCCAAAGGAGGAGATCAACATACCCCTGAATAATAAAAAAAACATACAAAGCATACAGTACAAAATCAACAAGCGTTGATTTTGTACTGTTAAACCCCCTTTTTAAAAGAGCTTTTACAAAATTTTGAAGACATTTTTTTATTGACAAGTAAAAAAACGCTCTCTTAAAATAAAAGAACATTTTCTCACAACAAAGGATGATACCATGAAAATTTTATTAATAAATGGCGTTAATTTAAATATGCTTGGCACCCGTGAGGTTGAAAAATATGGCACAACGACACTCACAGATATTGAAGATCAGCTTGTTTCTTATGCAAAAGAAAAAAACGTAACTCTTGATACATATCAAAGCAATTATGAAGGGGCTTTGGTTGAAAAAATTCATCAATCTCTTGGACTTTACGATGGTATTATTATAAATGCTGGTGCTTACACACATACCAGTATCGCAATTAGAGATGCCCTTCTCACGGTTCAAATTCCAACTGTTGAAGTTCATATTACCAATGTATATAAAAGAGAAAATTTTCGTCATCATTCTATGTTATCCGACGTTTGTCTTGGTGTTGTTGCTGGTTTTGGCAAAATGAGCTATCAGATGGCTCTTGATGGCTTAATTACCCATATTCAACGAACTTAAAAATATAATTGGTTTGATTATCCGACCTGTTTTATATCCCGTTGGACAAAGGAGATTGCGTCTCCTTGCTCTTGAACTGATGCACCAGATTGAGCAAGCGTTTGTACCACATCTGGGGCCTTTTTATCCCCCGTTTCTTGTGCCAACGCATCATTTGACATCTGATTACCGTTTTTATCAGAGGAATTTAACAATCCCTCTTTTAACGGATGATTTTTTGATGTTAATATCGCTAGTTTCAAATTTGGTTGCTTTTCTAAGTGGTCATTCAATAACGCAACATGTTTCTCGCTTTTCATCAAAATTGCAATTCCTTTTGCGTCAGAGGCCAGCAACAATTCATTTAACGCTACCTTATTTTGCCCTTGCTCAAGAGCCACCATTAAAGGGGTTTTCCCTGATTGATTTACCTGATTTGTATCAACCCCATGTTGAATCAACGCCCGCGTCATCAATTGGTTATGCACACAAAGATGCAAAGCATTTGATCCATCTTTGGCCGTTTTTTGAATATCAACCCCTTGTTCAATCAATGCATCTACAGCAGACATATTCCCTGTTTCAACCGCAACTAAAAAAGCATTTTTCCCTTGGACATTTTCTTGCGTAATGTCTAATTTCCCGCTTTTTATCATATCATCGACTAACGCTTGCCCTAAAAGATGTTTATTCCTTTCCTTTTCAGTATAGTGTCTAATTGAGCCATTCCCTAAGTAATACTCTTTTGTCGCCTCCTCTGGTGCCAACTGTTTTAAAATAGACATAAAAGTCGTATCCTTTGTACTCCCATTTATCCCATTGATATTGTTTTTCCCTTCTTTATAAAGGACAAAGGCAACCGCCATATTCCCCTTTGCCACCGCCATCCCAAGGGCGGTATCATAAGGGGTATAGTGCGTATTATGATTCAAATCGTTATAATTGCCTTGAATATTCTTTGTGACATCATCCCCTCGTTCAATCAAAGCTTGCATCGCCCTTGCATCGCCCCGTTCGATTACCGTATACACCGTATCATCTGAACGAAGTCCCGTTGATGCACTCTTTGTAATGGGGCGAACAATTCCTGATATGTATGCGAGTGGATCTTTTCGATAGGTGTCATACGAGATTGCCTCTTCAACCAATCTTGTATCAAGATCCAATTTTTCCAGCATCCAATTGCTCGCATTGACTATCCCTTTATTAATACCTTTCCCCATGTTAAACTCTTTTTCGCCCAAATACGTGAGTGTTTCAGCAATGTTGATTAAGCCATCTTCCCCCGCTTCAATTGTTTTAGTCATATACTCTTGAGAGGTATGAGCACCTTCATATCTTTCTTGCACCGCCTCTTTTGAAACTTCATATAAAGCCTCAGCCGTTTCTTTTGGATGAAGAACAATTTGAACCCCGCCTTCTAACGTTTCCTCAATTATTTTTTGGAACCGAAGTTCCGTCACATCGTCGATGAACTCTTTTGTCCCTTTAGGGTCAAATGCAGGTACCACAGCGATTGAAGCCGCCCCGCCAACTTTTGCCACTTTTCCCACAAATCGCCCCGCTTTAAGAACGCTCTTTCCCCCTTTTATGTTGGAAATTTTATCAACAGCTCCTTGTTTTACCGTATGAATAGCATTATTAACATGATACACACCCTCAACCAGCGCCTCTGTCGCTTTTGTGGCTTTTTTCCCCGCTTGTTTGATAAGATCTTTCATTTTTGAAGTAGCTTGCTCTGATGCTGACGGCTCAAGTAAGTCATTAATCAAGGGCTCAAAATCATTCATAGAATATTTTGTTAAAATGTCATCAGCGAATGATTGACGCGTTAGATTTTCTCTTTGCACTTTTCGTGCTTCAGCGTCAATTGCTCTTTGTTTATCAATTTCAATATGCCGTTGCTCAAAATAAGGCCCAGCTTCAGGCGCATCGAGATACATAACCGACGTATCCCTTTGAAACGCTTTAACCCCAAGAGCGTTTAATTCTCTTGTTTGAAGTTCTGCCTCAGTCCTAAATTTATCATACAAAGAGGGATTGATATCATAATCACAAAGGTGAATTTGAAAATTCTTCCACACAGATTTATCATTTTGAAGTCCCATCTGTTTTAAAAAATCATCCGCCTTTGTTTTATCATAACAAACAATCGTTGAACCATGTGAGGCAAACTTAACATTCGCATACCGCATCATATCTTTAACGTGCTGAGCCTCCTTTGGCGTATCAAGGACAAAATAATCAAATTCACCCTCAATCCCCGATTTTTGAACAAATTCTCTCGTCCAACGCTCATTTTTAAAGTCAGAAACACGCACTTGCGTGGCAATTTTGTATACCGTCGATGTATTTTCTGCACTTGCATAATAATTGAGAGAATAAACCTTCTTTTTCCCATCCAAGTTCGTTGTTACCTTAACAGGAACCCCCTCTTTTTGTAACTTTTGAGCTGTTACCTTTGCTTGAACGGGGTTATCAAAATCAATTTGATTGATATGGACAACATCATTTAATAAAACCTTGCCATCATGAAGCGCCCCCAATTCTTTTAACAAACTTGTGGCCTTTGTTGCATCAAAAAGGATATATCGCCCAGCATGAGCACGAACAGTTACCCCACATCTTCTTAAATTATGTATAAAAGGAGAAAGACCTGGATCTGCTTTTATCCCCGCAACGGGATAAGGTATATTCTCACTTGTTGCCAGCAATTTGTTATGCGTCTTATTCTTCAACATATCAAGAAAGACATCCCCTTCTTGATTGGTATCCAAATTTGGCATATCCGTTTCATTTTTGTATTCAGGCATACAAAAATCCCCCTATCCCTTCTAAACAGAACCCACTTATTTTAGGATATCACAGAATAACCCTTTTGTCAAAGGGGTTATTCACCTTCAAACCTGATTGGAGGGGGATTTACTTTATCTCACCAACTTATAAACGCTTTGTTCAATTTTTGGCAAGCTAGATACCTCTATATCTTCTTATCCTATGCATACGAGAGGTTGTTTTTGGTGTTTGGGTTGTAATTTTCACCCCCTCTTGAGACGCATTTTTAGATACTGATGGAACATTCGCCTCCCCCAGAACTTCTGAGGATATCTTTTCTGAGGCATATTTTCTTCTAAGGCGTCTTAAACGACTAAATAAACTTTCTGATTTTTCCATTTTAACAGAAGAAATCTGTTGGCTTCTTGTTGACAATTCATTACTCAAAAAATCATATGTACAACCCTCTAATTTTTTTGCCTTCACATAGTCTATAACAGAAAGCCCCTCTTTTTGAAGGGATAAAAGCTCATTTATTCCAACTTGAGCCACAATGTCTTTGAGTAATTTCCCCAAAGCATTTCCCACACGATATAAACTGCGTACATACTGAGATTTTGTTAAAATCGCGTGTCTTTCTACTATCCAAAAAACAAGATGATCCCCATTAGAAGCTTTTAAATTACGCCATTCACTCTTAAAATTTGGATCTTTAACAATATCATAAAAAATACCATAAGACTTCGTTTCATAACTGCCGGGATTACCAAAACTAAGATGCTTTGTTATAAGAGATACCTTTTCATTTAAACTTTTCGCATCCTTAAGATAGTCCTCCCAAGTGAACGGTTTATCTTTAGATTCCTCCTCAAGCATAGTCTGTTCACATCTACGATCACAATCCGTTAGATTATATTTTAACTTCTTATCCCTAAGACGGTTAGGTTTCTTTGGTTGAGAATTATCCTCTTTATTACGCTTATTCCGATCAAACTGCTTAGTCATAAAAAACTCCTTATATCAAAAAAAATATAAGGAGATGGTATCACAAAAAACATTATTTGACAATTATTTTTTACAAATCAAAAAAAATTAATCACCATTAGACCTTGACCCATATTTTTGACGCAAACGGATTAAATTGGCATCAGCTCCTGGATGACGAGCCAAAATCTCCGCCTCTTGCGAAGCGTATTTTGACCTGCTCATCTTTTCAAAAGCCTCCTCAATGGTCAAATTCTTACTCTTTAACTCATCCATAAAAGATTCACGCCAATGCGAACAACCAATATCCAAATGCTGGTAATACCTAAAATACAAATTACTGATAAACGGATCATCATGGCAATCATCCAAGTGTTGGGACAGCTCTTTCACATCTGGACGCATATCGTTTGTATCATTCACATCACTCATAATTTATCTCCATATTTATCATCTAATATAAAGAACAGTATACCGCTCATTTGATTAATTGTCAATATTTTTTTATATTTGTTTGATATTTGTTGAGAATAATTATTTTTTATGCTATAATAATCCTTATGAAAAACAAAAAAAACACATCTTTTACAGATTTAATTAATCTGATTGCAAAAACCAGCTTGTGGGAAAATGCCTCATCAGGCATGACAATCAATTGTTCAGATTTTAGTGATAAAACGCTTAAAGATGCTTATTTATTTTTTAAAAAACAAGGAATTAATCTTTTAATTTTTACCACGCAAGAAAAAGATCAAAAATCATATCTTTATCTTAGCAAACGTGACTTTGACATTTGGCAAGAAAGTGTTCACTTATTCCCCACTCAACAAAATTTTTTAATGGATATTCAGCTTTACAATCCCTTAACAAATACAGATTGGCAGTATCTTTATGACCACACACATTTTAAAACAGATGCAGTAACAGCAATAAAGAAAACTGATTTTTTGAACATGCTTTACAAAACAAGCCTGCGTTCCCCCCTGGCCTGTCGTGTGTTAAATGAATTTATCTTGCTTAGCAAAACACAAAACTTAAACGAACAACCTTTTTCTTTAACAATTGATTTTACGCAAAAAGCAATTGAGAACCTCATTAACAATAAAGCTCTTGGAATGGCGACGCTTCAGGACAATGCACCATACATTCAACTCAAAAGACAGCCATATGTATCCCTACAAACCATTACCAGAACTTTTTTTCATGAACTCAGGCACATTGTACAGATCTATCTGTCATTAAACTTAGCACATATCCCTCATTTTAGGTATTCAAATAATAATATTTCTTACGTTGTTGCTCGTCACGCTATTGAGGCCGAGGCAAAGGCTTATGAAAAACTTATTTCAAAAGAGGACAAGCCTGATGTGCAAGCCATATTTTACCATCATATGGATAAGTTGCTTAAAAAGTGTGCTAAAACAAACACACTTACAATCCCCTATCAACAAGGCTTAACGCCCGCACAAAAAATGGCCGCCACGCTTAAATTTATTCATATCGAAGCATATGAGCACTCGATGCAAACACTTTGCGATTGCCTTCTTTCCAAATCAAAATTAGCCCTTTATCACGTTTTAAATAAAAAAGGGATTCACCTAAGCACCCAAAATTTTAATAAATTAGCACATGATGTTGAACAGTGGCGAACCTATTATTTTTCACAAAATTTAATGCCCATTATTAACGCATCACAACCTATTGTCCCGACATATAATACAAATCAGATTGAACATTTGTGGTTTCATCAAACAGGCTTAACCCTAAACCTCAAAGCAACGGATATTTTTTCACGCTCTATTTTAGAGCAAGTTGGTCTTCCTCATTTAATTTACACGCCTTCAACCGCTAAAAAACCATCCTATCGCTTTATTTATCAAGGGATTGAGAATACACCTAACAATATTTTCAAGTTATTTAGAGAGCGTTCCTATCAATGTATTCAAAAAATTTATACCACACTCTGTCAAAAAAATCCCATTTTACCAACCATAAATCCCAATGAAAATGAGCGTTGTTTGTGTTACAAACTCGTGCAGGCAATTGAAAGTATGCAAAAAGGAAAAACAATTCAACAAGTCTTAACAATGCTCGACTATAATTTAGAGGACCAATTCACACCTATCTCTTTTTCAAAGGATAAATCTACCTCCGTTTTAAAAATGCAAAATCAAGCAAAAGCAAACGAGCGAATTTAAACAAGGGATATCATGAGCGATAAAAAAACACAAGAATTATCAACTCTTTTTAACTTAATAACAAACACAAGCAACTGGAAAGATATTCATAATTCTGGCAAAATAATTGATTTAAGCTGGGCTTCAACAAGTTCCATTTCAGATATTCAATCTTTTTTAAAATCTTTGCAATTAACACCCCTTATTTTTACCAAACAAAAAAAAGAAAAAAAACATCTATACCTTTACTTAAATAACGCCCATTTTAAAGTATTAGAAGATGGTATCCAACACCAAAATAGCACCCAAAATTTATATAAATATAATCAACTTTATCAATCATTGACGGATAAGGAGTGGGAAAAACTATCTAAACTTACCACCCTTTATATCGGTGAGAATAAAAAATCTAACACCATTAAAAGGTATCTTTTTAAACATATCAAAAAACACACAACAAATTCCCCAATCGCTTGGTTCTTAATAAATGAATTTTTGCGTCATTACCCTTCTGATAAAACACATCCAACAGATACACTTTCAATTGATGTATCCATTAGCGGAGCACAAACTTTAAATCAAGCAAAAGCCAATGGAATGGCGAGTTTTAAAGAAAATAAGGGCTATATATTATTAATGCCAGCTCTTTTTTTTGATCCACAAATTGTTTCTATTTTCTTTCATGAATTAAGGCATATTATCCAACGGTTTCATCTTTATCCCACATTCAAAAGCAATGACCTAGAATCTGGCGGATTATATAATGCAATTCATGCTATGGTAACAGAAGCCGAAGCACTCGCTTATGAGTTACTCGTTTTAAAAGAAAAGAACAGACCTGTCAGCGAAATCTTTCAATTCCATAAAAAAAACTTAATCAAAAAAATCATTTCAACACCGCAAAAAGAACTTCCCTTTGAGCCCAATCTAACAGCTGAGCAAAAAATCACCGCCACACTCAGATTGATAGAAATTGAAACACATGAAAACACATTAAACACCCTTTGCAAATGTTATCTTTCAAAATCAAATTTAGACCTGTATCTCACATTAAAAAATGACAATATCGAATTAAAAAGCAAGGATTTTAACTTCTTGTCTAAATTGGTTCAAAACTGGCATAATTATTATTTAAGAAATATATTACTCCCCATGATAAAAGAGAATATCCCTCAAAAAATACCCGATTTTAACCCATATATACTCGAACACTTATGGTATTTTAAAACAGGTCGTAGGCTGAACCTCAATCCGCAAGCCCTCTTTTCTTATCAACTAACAGAAGAACTTAGCATACAACACCTTATTTATGGACCCAACAAAATCCCCTCAAAACCTTATTATAAGCATATATATAAAGGTATTAATGATATTCCCGATAACATTGATATCTTGTTAAAAGAAAAAAAATATTTCTTAATTAAAAGTATGTATCAACAATTATGTGAAAAAAATCCTCTGTTACCAAAATCAATTCAATTAGAAAATAAGGATAAACAAGCCCTTATTTATATAAAAGCAATTAAAAAGATGAAACAAGGAGCCCCCTTTTGCTCTGTTTTAGAAACGCTGAGATACTGTCTAGATATTCCCTTTAAATTGATTAAAAAAGATAAAAAATTAAAAGATATTTTTATCAATACAATATCTTGTCATCAAAAATAAAATAAAAAATACATTTAAATTCAACATATTAATTTAATTGTCCATCTTTTTGTTGATTTTTCTTTAAAAATGGTGTATAATAAACTTAATTATTCCAGTTATAGGAGGTTACAATGACAAAGACACTTTCAGATTTATATCAAGAATATCCCGAACATTTTGCCTCAGGGGTTCAAAACACCCATCAAGACGTTATCAAAGCTGTTCAAGCACGTTATCCTGATTTCAAAGAATGTTTCCCTTCTGGGCGACATAATCGTGAAAAGAAAAGAGAAATACCTATTAATCTGCTCTTTACAAAGGCCTCTGGTGGCAGAGGGTCATTTTAAGAAATGTTATTTTTATTACAAAATGGGCTAAAAAAAACAGCCCATTTTGCGTTTGCGGACAACGTAAAATGAGAGCAACATCTTTTATCAAATTTTTCATACCGCATTAAACCGCAAGCAGACCGAAAAAAACCTTCCCCATCAAAAAACGCCCCTCCTTTCTCACCAACACTAAAAGAGCCTTCATCCAATTAGAGGACATATCAATCCGTTCTTTTTAATCAACGAACAAATCAAACACACACCGACACACATGGGCACTTTTTTAATAAAAACGCTTAAATAAGTACGCATAGCAAATATCCTCTTTCAACTGAAAAACCCACTTTCTAAAAAAAATAGGGTTAATTCACGCCCAAATTAACCCCAAAAGAAGACATAAAAAATCCTATAAAATTTTAAGCCATAAAAATGTTAAATACCTTGTCAAATAACATAACAAAACAAAGAATAGAGGCCTATCCCCTTATCCGTCGATCGGCTTTTTTTTGCTCGGCAACATTCACAATTGGTGTTGCTGAAACAACAGGAATCGCCTTTAATTTTTCTTTCAACAAAGCTTCCGCCTTCATCGTATGAGGCATACGGTTTTTCTGAGCAATTGACAAAGCAGTAACAATCTCACCATTTACATTCACACCTTTTTTTGTCACATCAGCCCCTCTGTTAATCAACAATTCAGCCAAATCCCCTTGCTCATAATTAAATGCCCACATTAACGCGGTATTACCCATGTGGTCTGTGGCATTAATATCTGCCCCTTTATCGAGCAACATTTCAATCATTTCCTTTTGTTCCTTGGTTGGCTTAGCATATTTTCGGGCAATAACACATACCATTAATGGCGTGTACATACATGGTTGCCAACGAATATTAACATCCAACCCTTTTTCAAGCAACAATTTAAAAATGTCTATATTTTCATATGCGATTGGTCCAACCACAAGCGGACGATTAAAAACACCCGCCAAAGCATTCACATTTGCCCCTCGCTCAATGGCATTTTGAGCCGCAACAAAATCATCCCCTTCACAGGCAAAACCTAACTCTTTATCCAAAAAAAATTGTTCATCCATCATTTTTATTCCTTTCTTATTTCGGATAATTTAGCATATTTTTTTAATATTGTCAATTTTTTTTAACATATTACAAAAACGAATTTAACACTTTCATTTTAAAATAGTTATTAAAAAAAATATTCCCATTGACAATTTCAACAACTTATACTAATATACCAGTAGATTTTCAAAAAGGAGCTAGCATGCAAAAAGAAAACAAAATAGAAAACCAAATAAGAGAGATGGATATTGCGAATTTCAAACTTATGGGTATTGACATACAAAATGAAGCCAAAATGGAAAAACAAATAAAAGAGATGGAGGTTTGGACTTTAGTAACGAATTGTACCATTGGAGTGGCTGGATTGCTTTCTTTTGCTGGAATGGTCGCTCTTGGTTACCAATCTGCTAAAGCAGAAAAACCATTCCCCAAAGCTGAAATTAAAATAAATGAAGAAACCTTGGGTTTGCCTCAAACAATCAAAAGTGCTAACTTTCCCGCTCAAAAACACATCCGTTTTCAAGGACGCATAAAGGATTAGTTTTTATTTATCCTTTTTGGCGTTCTTGTTTTAATTTTTTATACCAATCAAAAAAGGTACCACGACTGAGATATCGTTTTTGCAACAAAGACCCCATATTTTTATAAACTGCCTCTAAGTCTTTAAAATATACCATCTGGATATCCCCAGTCGGTTCGATCACTATTTGTGGTATAAATGTCTGATCTCCAGCAATTGGCTCGTCTATGGCTGAAAGGTTCTTAGCCCTGCCTGCTCTATAGATATTCACATCTTCAACAATATAATCCCTAAAAATCTTTTTATCCATTTCAGGGCCTGTATTTGGGTGTAAATGAAAGATTCTGATGAGCTCTTTTTTAACACCATATTTTTCTAAAAAATCCAATGTATCATTAAGCTGTTTTAAACTTTTTTCTTTATTTTCCAATGGCGTATCAACAAATGAAATCGGTAAAACGACTTTATTTATCATCTTATACAAAGCTCTTTTACTCACAAGTGTATTAACACCTCGGGTCATAACGCTGATTGGTATCTTATTATAAAATGAGCGTAAAACGATATCCCCCGTGTCAACACCCATCATATCGTCATGATAGCTTAAACTGTCTGAATCAAAAAAGAATTTACCAAAACGCAAATCTTCATTAACGCCAATTTCATCACCACTGACTGATTTAAATTTTTTATATGTTTTCCATAACCTGTTATGCAAACTTAAAAACATGGGATATGGCATATGCGTTAAAGGTGGCACAGCTCGCATTAAACAATGGGAACACTGATTTAAACATCCTTTTGTCAGCTGAATTGTTGGATAATTATGGCCCATCAATTTTTGTGTTTCAACATCAATTAAGGGGAACAAAAGACTTTTAGCTGAGATATCCCATTCTTTATACAAATCCAAATCAATATAAAACTTATGAGCTGCTTTTAAAGCCAGCTTCACCACCTTGCCTGTTACCTCTCCTTTTTGAAGGGCCTGATTTAAGATACCGCGTATTTTTTCCCCTTTTTTTGACAACAAATTTTCACCCTTACCATTTAAAAGCCCTTGATTGCTATCTGATAATGGAATGGGACAATTTTGATACTGAGAAAGCACATAAACAGCCTTTTTCACCCAAAATTTATTAATCTGAGATTGCAAATCGTTCTTATCCATTTTTACACTCTCCATTGCCAATGCCCGTATCTCAGACGGCAACAAAGAAAGCTCTATCTCATCTAACTGACCTTTCAGAATTTTCTTACCCGTTACTTTTAAAAAAATTGGTGAATAAACCTGCATTAAAGCAAGACTGTCCCAGTGGGCAAGCACATATTTAGGCGTATTTTTTATATTTTCACATAAATCTAATAATTCTGAAAGCATCTTAATCTCCTAATCAATTGTTTTACCTCAATCACCCTCATTTTGACGACCAGCTTGCCTTGCTGGGTGGCACACCTTTTGCGACAAAATCGGTTTCATAACGGGTGGTTTTGGAAGTTCTGTATAAGGAATATTGCAGGACTCCTCATACTCTACTAATCTGTACTTTTTAACCCCATCATAATATTTTAAATTCATATCAAGGAATTTCTCTGGAAAGGTTTCACGACATTCAGCCTTTTTAAGACAAAGCATATCAATCACTGATTCATATGTTGAAAACAGCATTTCCCCATCTGCAAACAAGGTGATACGTTTTTCTTTTTTGTTTTGAGAAACAATCAGTTTTTTCCCTTTAATTTCTTGATTGAACATATACACAAATTCATCTGCATCCTCATCCCTACTATATAGGTCATACAGCTGATCATAAAAAGCAGTAGGAGAGAGTAAAGATGAAAATTCTTTTTTCTGCATATCAAACAAAAAATAATCGTTCACCAAAAACTCTTTATCCTTATTCACTTCATGAAGTTTTCCATCTCTAAAATAAAAACCTTCCCCTGAATAAACCCCACCATATTCACTATAATAGTTCAAAATCATCCCATTGGCAAAAAGATAGTTACCAGGCAAACTGATAAAATCTGTCCCAAATTCTTTTTTAATTGCATCAGAAAGCCCTTCAATAATCTTATCAGGATCAGAATCAAACGTATTATCTGGATTTTCAACTTTGTGATTGTATCGATTTTTAATTGAGATAAATCCACCTCCCTTATAAACTTGAATAGAAATCACAGAAGTACCATATTCATCTTGTCTTTCTTCACGCCCTACAAAATCTGCTCGTTTAATTTCATCCACATTCTTTTTGACAGCATGGATGATATAAAAATTTTTAAACCGATTGCTATCTCTAAAAGTGCACAACTCCTCACCAGGGGCAAAATATTTTTGAATGGCATTTTGCTTTTCCAAAGTATCTGCATAATACGCATCATACCCAGCTTCTGCCAACAATTCATAGGGTGACTTTAACCGTTTTTTATCATTTGAAAAAGCCCCCTCTTTAATTTGTTTAAGCGTTCCTAAAATTGGAAGTGCATTGCGTCCCGCAAATTTCACAATGCGAGGCAAATCATCCATCTCAAATAAACTAGCATCATAATGCAAAATCGCTTTTGCAAATGCTTCTCCATTTTGACGTTTAATGATATCGTACATTGATTTCATATTCTAAATTCTTTCATACGCAAGAGTCAGTTATTTTTTTGATTAATCACCCTCATTTTGGCGACCTGCTTGTTTGCCAACTGGCAGTCTTTTAATGTGTTCAGCAAGTTTCATCACAGGTGGCTTTGGTAAATGGGTATATGGTATTGCCCCTGCACGAGAATGTCTTCTCGAATAACATTCAAATTCTTTATACGTTGAAACACCATCATAATATTTTAAATTCCGTGCCAAATAATCATCTGGAAAATAATTCAAACAATGTGCTTTTTTTAGGCACAACATATCAATAATACCGTCAGTAAGCGACAAAACCATTTCTCCATCAGCAAAAAGTGTCGTTCGATTTTCTTTTTTATCACGCGTCACTTGAAGCTTTTTCCCTTCAATTTCTTCATTTAAAAGATATTGCAATTCTATTATAGGTGCCGAAGCTCCCCTTTCATCATACCAATCATAATATCCTGGACTTACAATTAAATTTTTAAATTCCTTTTCCTTCATATCAAGCAAAAGAACCAGATGAACAAGCAATTCTTTATCTTTATCAATTTCATAAACCTGCCCATATCTTAAGAAAAAATCCTCTCCTGCATAAACACCTTCACACTCACCTTTATAGTTCAAAATCATCCCATTGGCAAAAAGATAGTTACCAGGCAAAGTCTCAAAATCCGTCTCAAATTCTTTTTTAATTGCGTCAGAAAGCCCTTCAATAATCTTATCAGGATTGGAATCAAACGTATTATCTGGATTTTTAACTTTGTGATTGTATCGATTTTTAATTGAGATAAATCCACCCTTTTTTAAAACTTGAATAGAAATCACTGAAGTACCATATTCATCTTGTCTTTCTTCACGCCCCACAA
The DNA here is from genome assembly GCA_937888725.1 of uncultured Alphaproteobacteria bacterium. Taxonomy (GTDB): domain Bacteria; phylum Pseudomonadota; class Alphaproteobacteria; order CAAHEQ01; family UBA3637; genus RGIG4140. The sequence goes on from CALARE010000082.1 coordinate 19,912, forward strand.
AATCTGCTCGTTTAATTTCATCCACATTCTTTTTGACAGCATGGATGATATAATAATTTTTAAACCGATTGCTATCTCTAAAAGTACACAACTCCTCACCAGGGGCAAAATATTTTTGAATAGCATTTTGCTTTTCCAAAGTATCTGCATAATAAGCATCATACCCAGCTTCTGCCAACAATTCATAGGGGGTTTTCCCCTCTTTTTTAGTCTTTAACCCAAGTTCGCCATTCTTAATTCTTTTAAGGGTAGCCAAAATCGGTAAAGCGTTACGTCCCGCAAATTTCACAATGCGAAGCAAATCCTCCATCTCAAATAAACTGGCATCATAATGCAAAATCGCTTTGGCAAATGCTTCTCCATTTTGACGTTTAATGATATCATACATTGATTTCATATATGCACCTCATCTGTATTTTTGAAAGTTTTTTTTCAAAAAACTTTGCACAAACTTTGTTGTTTTTTTGACACAATACATAAATACAGATATTTCTTTCCCATAATAAATACCCATACTTATGTCATATAATTTTCTTGCATTATCTTTTGTTAAACAAATTTCTTTACAAGAAGATATTTTTGATTCTTCATCTAATAATTCAAGTGCTTTTTCATTCCTCATGACTGGCGAAAACAACTCTTTTTCTGATGTTTTTAAGGGCTCAACAACCGAACTTGGACGCAGACAAATATAGCTATCCTTCCCCACATCTTCCCAGCCATTTTTATAAACAAAGCCGTCATACCCTTGTCTTTCAAAAAACCGAATAATCCTTTGATAGCACAAATTTTTTCGATTAACATTATTGATAGCCTGTGGATTTGTTTTTTCAAGAGGATATAACCCACCCAAAAAGAGTTCTCTTTCAACCTCTTTTAATGGCATTTTAAATGGTTCTTCAAAAATATAGGTAAATTCTTTTGGCAATTTTTGACCAGCCAATCTTGAAGCAAACCCTTCTTTAAAATCATTTCCACCATATAAACTTGCAACATATTTTCGCCCCTTTTCTTTCATCAATAACACATGGAGCATTAACCTTTTATAATCTCTTAATTCATGATTTCCAAGTTCAGGAATACGAAAAGGCCGTTTCATTTTCAACAAAATGGGTTTAATTTGAAAAACAATTTTATTCAAATCAATGCCCAATTCATCAGCCCACCCTACCCGTCTTTCATGAATTGCTCTTTCGAGCGAATTTAATCTTTCTCTTGCTGCAACAAAAGAGCCAAAATGATCCAAAGGTCTTGCCTTGTCATTTGGGTTTATGGTTCCTCGATATAATACCTTTGGCAAAGTTTCTTCACTTTCATCCATCAAAAAAATATCAGACCTTGTTCTTTGAATAAGAACAGCTGTTTTTTTTATCTTTTCTTTATCAAAACCTGCATTTTCAAGATACTTGTTTGTTTTTTCGATATATTTTTTTGTTTCAATGGCGTGATATGCTGTAAAATTTGCAACTTCTCTTAACGCATCAGGCGTGATGTTATTTTTAAAAGAATTTGTTTTAAACGCATTTAAAAGGATAACATTCGCATTCATATCCCTTAAATTCTCATCCCAACCTTTTGCAACAAAAGTTCTGATACTTTTTAACATTTTTAAGGCAAGTCTGAGCTGTTTCAATTGCACGGCTAATTTTGCAACTGATTTTCCTCTACCCTGCTTTTTTTGAATATATTTTTGTTTAGCAAGTGCTTTTATCTTTTTTTTCAAAACATGCTCTGGGCTTTTTTTATCTTTATTTTTCAGCATAATATCCACATTATGATGAAGCAAAAAGCAAATCATTTCAGCAGAAACAGCCTCATGCAACAATGTAGTCCCATCTAATTTAAAATTAAGATCGCCCATTTTTTCACAATGTTTGATTTTATTTTGATTAAAATCATTAAATGCTACAACATCATTTTTGCGAACAAATTTTAAAAATTTTATTTTATCAGACATAAACAAACACACCATTTATTTTTGATTTTTGTGTATTATATCACATTGTTATAAAATTGTCAATGTTTTTTGTCAATTTACTTAATTCCTTCACTTGTAAGGCAAGCGAAAATTCAACAAACCATCAATCCAAGCAAATCAAACCTTTCCTAATTTGCCAACAAATCAGAGAATCGTTTTTTTAATGTTTTTTTTAATTACTTTGAATAAAACTTTTGCATATATTTCGCATTTATCAACGCTTTTATATGAGCAACAGATTCCTTGATTTTTTGTGGAAAAATCTGAACCCCAAATTCTTTTGCAAACAAAGGCTTATGTACACAACCTGCTATAAACTCATATGAATACTGGCTGGATATTCCTTTGAAAAATAAAGGCTTATATCCACAATCTATAATCTTGTTGTCCTTTAAACTATATTCCTTGCAAGAAGATAAATACCTATTTTCCAACTTCAAAAGCTCTTTTTCATGAGGGATTTGGACGGGTGAAATAAGCCGTTTTTTATCAATCTGAGATGCCAAAACAACTTGCTCTTTTCGAAATGTAATAAAGCTATCATTGCCAGCATCTTCCCAGCCATTTTTATAGACAAAACCATCATACCCCCTTCTCTCAAAAAAGCGAATAAAGCGTTGAAACATTAAATTTTTCAAATTTTTACTTTGTGCTGACGGGTCCATTTTTTCACTCAAAACAGGATAAAGCCCTCCTAAAAAAAGCTCCTTTTTCACCTGTTGCGTCGTCAATGAATAAGGTTGCATAAAAACAAAATCATACTCTTTGGGCAAAATTGCCTTTTTTAATTGATTAGAAAAATATTCTAAACTAAACATATACATACGCGTGATAAAAAAACGACCATATTTTTCTTGCAACAAAAAATGAATCAAAACATTTTTATAGTTATTCAGATCATGTTTAGAAATGTCAGGAATACGAAGCGGATTTTTCATTTTTAAATACACAGGTTTTATTTGAAAAACAAGTTGCCATTTTCCCAGTTTCATATTTTGACAAAAGTTTGATTTTGGAATATTTCTCAACTCATCCAACTTATCCAACCTATCTCTAGCTGCTTTCAACGTCCCAAAATGTGAAAGAGGCTCAAAAGGGTCATTTGAATTTGTCGTCCCTCTAAAAAGAAGTAACGGTCCCCCATTTCCATCTTGTTGATAGAGCATTCTTGCCTGAGGATTATTTTGGACAAGGCGATAAGAAAGATGTGCTTTTTCTTTTTTAAACCCACCCATTTTTAAAAGCGTGTTTGTTTTATTAACTTGTTTTATTTTTTCAACACAATAATGGGTTAAATAATTGGCCAAGTTTTCAAAAAAATCTCCGCTCTTTTTATCTTGTTCAAAAAAACCTCCCTCTTGTCTCAAATTTTTTAAATAAGGACATTCGCCAGAGGGATAAGGGTTATGAACAACGCCTTCTTTTAAAAAAAGATTTCGATTATTCAATGAAAGGAGCTTTATTGCCTCAAGCTGTTTTTTGATTTTTTTCCCAAGTTTTTCAATCCTTTTTTGAGCATCTTTTTTTTGCAAGAGGGCTTTTCTTTCTTTTTGCAATGCTTTTAATCTTTTTTTATACGCATGTATGGCCGTTTTCCTTTCTTGATTCGGTATTCGAACATTCACACTATACAGCAATAAAAGAGTGAGCATTTCTGCCGAAGTTACCTCATGCAATAAAGTTGTCCCCTTTAAAGTCATATCAATCAAAGCACGATATGACTGTACATGCATTAAATATAAAAATTTTAATACATTATCTGATTGAACACAATTTAAAAGTTCTTGTTTTCTCTTTAAAAGGGACATCTATAATCTCATTTATTCGGCAAGTGTTCTTTGATTTTTCCCCTGAAAAGGCAAGCTCTTAATTCGATTTTCCTTTATTTTCAATGCTGACGAAGGTTCTTTTTCAACAGCCTTTTTTTCTTGACAACTGCGACAAAAAACAATCCCTAGAACAGCAAACCCTATTAAAGAGACAAAAGCAAAATTGACGCCCTTTTCAACCGTTTTAAGACATTTTTCCATCAAATTTGAGCGAGTTTGAGGCAATTTATCCCCATTTTCAACAACAAAATACCCTTTGTCATCCATTCGAATCTGAGTCACATTTTCGAACTCAGGCTCTTTTTTCCCCGCCTTATTATAGAGTGTCCAAAGATTATTTTCTTTTGATTTTAAGGCAATGTAAGTTTCATTTGGCGTCTTAAAAAGTTGATACGCACTCCCCGTTGCCAAAATTTGATTATTCTTTTTTTTGCACAAATAAACCAATTTTGAGGCGTTGTCATAAACAAGATAATTTTTCCCTAATATTTGATATGGATAAGGATGATACGTAAACTGATCAAAATCAGCTTCTAAGGCTTGAAGCATGGGGCGAAACCCCTCACCTTCTTTCATATCTCTAACACCATAACCTGTTGATGTTAAAACAACTTCTTGGTTTTTATCGCCTGTATTATAAATAAGTTTCCCATTCGGTGAAAAAATAGCATTCAAAGCCTTGGCGTCTTTCGTCTGAACAACTAAATGACCATTTAGCTCAAAAGCTGCTTGATATTCCTCACTTTTTAAAACAAGTTCTTTTGTTTCTTTATGATATATATTCTTATTTATATCTGATTCAAAAAATATATCTGACATTTTATTACCTCTGAATTTATTCTTTTGATAATCTCTTATCGTTCTTTTTTATTTTCTTGCGATATTTTCTTTGATTTCAAACACTTATTTTTGGAACTAACTATCACTTCATTTGCTTGGTTATGTTGTCTTTCAAAATCTTGCATCGCAACATTGGTCGAATAAACAAGCCCACCCATCAAACCAATAACAATCGTCAAAAATAAAAGTTGTTCTTTTTTCACAGAACTTCTTAACATAGCAAAATCAGGCCCTGTTATTGGAAAAGTTTCTCTTTTATCATCTTCAAGATAAAAACCACCATTTTCCCCTTTAGATATTTTATTAACATTTTTAATAATCAAATCTCGATAGCCCCATGCATCGTAAAGGCTCCACTTTCCATTCATCTGTTGCACCAAAGCATACTCTTTCCCGTCCATTTTGTGATAGGAATAATCTAAAACTTTTCCAATCTCTCTTTGAGATTTTGCCCGTCGCATTGAAAAAGCATTTGAATGAGCATCAAAAACAAAAGCCATCTCCCCGATTTCTCGATATGGGATAGGATAATAGCAAAAGCCATTTTCATCTCGAAATGTCTCTTTTGAAAAACAAGGACTTGAAACTTTAACCTTATCTTCTAAACTTTCTTCTTTTAAAAAATGCCCTTTTTTTTCATCAGCACGCCTCACGGCATAATAAGAACCGCAAAAAAGGCTCTGTGTCCCCTTATTGGCACAAATTAAATGTCCCCTCTTATCATAAAAGCGATTATAAAACTTTTCCCCTTTCCCTTTTGCAACTAAAAACCCCTCATCAAGCATTTCAAAATAATCCACCACACTTAAAAATTCATAAAGCTCCTGTTGATTTTTTTTAGCACACATCTTGCCACCGATGATTTCAAAATTTTTAAGCTCAACTTGTTTCATTTTTATCTCTCCAAACATTAAAATTGCACTCTATTTTACTCTTTTTTTGAATATTTGTCAACTGTTTTTAATAATTCAACAAACAAGATTATCCCTCTTTATTTATTCATTTTTCATTGACATTTTTATCATCTAATTTTATGCTTAAAAAAAACGTTAGATAGGTGACACAACATGCAAACTATTCCCTTTTTAAAATCAGATAAAAAGCATTATCTATCCCTTTTCAGATGGCTTTGTTTTTTAAGCATCATTATCTACCATTCGCTTTATTTATATACCACTGATGGCTGGCTTTTTTCTTTTGGGAATAAGGTTTATAATTATATCCCGTTTTTGGTGGATTGTTTTTTTGTTATCAGTGGTTTTTTACTGGCAAGATCGTTTCATTTAAATCAACTCCCCACACACTTTTATCTCAAAAAAAGACTGTTAGAACTTTTGCCAGCACTCATTTTATTTTGGCTTTGTTTTTTAGGTATTGGCTCCTTGGGCTGGATGGATGTTAATCTTATTGATGGATTTAAAGATGTCCTTGGGCTATCTGTTTTTGGTGTTCCCCTTCGGCATAATCAACTCAATTACACATGGTTTTTATATGTTTTATTTTGGTGCAATATTTTATTTTATGGATTATTAGGTTTAAAAAAATTAGCCCCTTTTATCATTCTTGGCATCGTTCTTTTTGCGGGCATCACCATCTCCTTTTATTGGATTGAAGGGAACGTCATATCCCCTAAACCTTATGATTTACTTCCCATTTCTTTTGGCCTTTTTCGGGGATTATATGCAACTGCAACAGGTGTCCTTTGTGGATATTTAAGTACACATCTGCCCAAACACTTATATCACAATAAGGATCTGAGCTATATCCTTAATATTTATGAGGTGATTATTTTAATGCTATCCATTTTAATGCTCAGCCAACTCACCCACAAACATTTTTATGTTAATACAATCCCTCTCTTTGGGTTGTTATTGTTTTCATTATCACTTGAAAAGAGTGTGTTATACAAAATTCTCAATATCAAATATTTTAGTTTTGGTGATGGCTTTTTATTTGGCGGATATATCTTTTCAGCGATTGTGCTTGCGGGGATGAGCCATTTTTTAGCACAACACCCCTCCCTAACAAATTATGGTGACACCATTTATTTATTGGTTATTCTAGGATCACTTTGTTGTGGTGCTGTTACCTATTACATGACAAAAAAACTTAAAAAATATTTTTAATTTATTTATAAAGGATTATTCAATGACATATATTGAAAAAATTTCATCACCAAATGATATTAAAGACCTTCCATTTAATGAACTAACTACTCTTGCTCAAGAGATAAGAGATGCGATTTTAAACCGTGACAGCTTAATTGGTGGTCATGTGGGACCAAATCTTGGCATTGTCGAAGTTGCCATTGCTTTGCATAAAGTTTTCAATTCCCCAACGGATAAAATTGTGTGGGACGTATCGCACCAATGCTATCCACACAAAATTTTAACAGGCCGACAAGCGGGCTTTTTAACCGAACAAGGGATGAAAGATATCTCAGGCTATACCAATCAAGATGAAAGCGAACATGACCATTTTAAAATTGGGCATACCTCTACAGCTGTTTCCCTTGCAACAGGTCTTGCCAAAGCACGGGATTTAAAAGGTGAAAATCATAATGTAATTGCCATTTTAGGTGATGGCTCCCTCTCTGGTGGTGAAGCATTAGAAGGTCTTAGCAATGCTGCCGTTTTAAACAGCAACATCATCATTATTTTAAATGATAATGAAATGTCCATTGCTGAAAATCATGGCGGGCTTTACACCAACTTGCGAGCATTAAGAAACACAAATGGCAATGCTCCTGACAACTTATTTAAAGCCTTGGGATTTGAATATCATTATGCCCCTGATGGCAATAACCTAGAAGAAATGCTTCATTTATTTGAAAAGGTTAAAGGCACAAATCGCCCCACCCTTTTGCACATTCACACTAAAAAAGGCAAAGGCTATTCGTTTGCTGAAGAAAATAAAGAACGCTGGCACTGGAGTGTTCCATTTAACATTAAGGATGGGGAAAGTAAATTTAACTTTGAGGGCGAAAATTATAATGATATCACCTACAACTTTTTAAGCAAAAAAATCAAAGAGGACAACTCTGTTGTTATTGTCAATGCGGGAACACCTGGCGTTTTTGGCTTAACACCTGATCGGCGACAAGAACTTGGCAAAAATTATGTTGATGTTGGTATTGCTGAGGAACATGCTGTCGCCTTTTCATCTGCTCTTGCAAAGGGGGGATGCAAACCTGTTTTTATGGTGATGAGCTCTTTTATCCAACGCACTTATGATCAGCTGTCGCAAGACTTAGCTTTAAATAAAAATCCAGCCGTTATTTTGGTCGCTTGGGGTGGCATTTCTGGTGCAGATATGACGCACCTTTGCACATTTGACATACCACTTATCAGCAATATTCCAAACATTGTTTATTTGGCTCCACAAACAAAGGAAGAATATCTTTCTATGCTAGATTGGGCGCTTGAACAAAAAGAACATCCTGTTGTAATTCGGATGCCCAAAGAGGTTATCTCTACCCCATATGAACCTTTTAATTACGCACGATTAAACACCTATCAAGTGCAAGAAATGGGGAATACTGTTGCTATTATTGCGGCTGGATCTTTTTATCAATTAGGAAAAGAAGTTTCCTCCTTACTCAAAGAAAAAGGCATCACCCCTACCCTTATTAACCCACGTTATTTAACTGGGGTTGATGAAGCCTTACTGACACAGTTAAAAGAAAAACATCAACTTGTCATCACACTTGAAGATGGCGAACTTGATGGAGGCTTTGGTGAAAAAATTGCCAGATTTTATGGTTCAAGCAATATCAAAACACTTTGTTTTGGTGCTCAAAAAGAATTTACAGATCGTGTTCCATTAGATGAACTCTATAAACGGTATCACCTAACCCCAACACAAATTGTTGATGATATTTTAAAAACGCTTTAAAATGATTGGGGGCTTTTTAAAAGCCCTCTTTTAATAGAAGGCATTCTTACACCCGTTCGGATGTTTTTTGTTGTTCTATGATACCGTTTTGAGGCCCTTCTTTAACAATCGAACTATTATTCGCTAACCGCTCATCAAGGTGCGGTTGCTCTTGTGTTTGCATTGTTCCCTTTTTTTCTTTTAGGCTAACGACCACACCATCTGGTGCATTAAGGGGAACCTCTTGGTTCTCGTCCCTATCCATTTCATCAAGGTGCAGTGTTGAAATTACCTTAGGATGATATTGTTTAAAAACCTTCATC